>CALFWL010000017.1 GCA_937928215.1 uncultured Pirellulaceae bacterium
AAACGGGCCTACTGATCCTCGCTCAGAACCTTCTGCGTCTGGATAAACTCCAACGCAACGCCGCAAAACCCGAAAAAACGTGACTCAAAAAGCTGCACGACCTCCCAGCCGGGAGGGGGAAGCTCCGCCTGACCCCAACCGTCAACGATGGCGGCGCAAATACGTAACGCTCGGCCCGGACGGAGCCGGGGCCCTCCCTCGCGACACTTTCCCAACCACACGCCCACCAAGTCTAATCGTCGCGCAGCTGACGCACCGTTCGGGAGGGGGAAGCTCCGCCTGACCCACCAGCCGGGAGGGGAAAGCTCCGTCTGACCCACGGTTCGGGAGGGGACAGCTCCGCCTGCCCCCAACCGTCAACCATGGCGGCGCAAATGCGTAACGCGCGGCCCGGACGGAGCCGGGGCCCTCCCTCGCGAAACTTTCCCAACCACACGCCCGCCAAGTTTTGTTTAATCGTCGCGCAGCAATGTCAGAAATTCTGATGCAACTTTTCTAGGGTCGCTTGAGTCAACGATCGCGTTCTGGACGGCCACTCGGCTTTGGCCGGCCTCACAAACGTCGCGGACGTTATCCAACGTGATTCCGCCAATCGCAAACGCGGGAAGCTGGATCTCTTGGGCAACAGCCGAAACCAGATCTAAGCCAACATGCGCATCGAATGACTTGGTGCTGGAAGGAAATACTGGCCCGACACCGATGTAATTGGCTCCTCCCAACACGGCTTTCCGGGCTTGCTCGATCGAATGAGTCGAAACTCCGATCAAGCGAGCCGCTCCCACGATCCTGCGAGCGTCTGAGATCTGCAATTCGTCCTGACCGAGATGAACGCCGTCTGCATTCGATGCCATCGCCAGATCGACTCGATCATTCATGATGAACTTCGTGTCCGACAAACGAGTCTCAGCAACAACGGCTCGCCCCGCTTCCACCAGTTCGCGATCGGTCAAAGTTTTATCGCGCAATTGAATCACGTCAACTTTTGCCTCGACTAGGTTCTTCACCTTTTGCTTGAGCTTCGAAAATGGCTCAGCCTCCTGGCTGCTGCCTCCCAAAGCGTCGATCAAAACATACAGCCGAGCGTCCCCTAGGTGCTTCAAGCTGACGCTGGTCGTCAGGATCGCTTTTTCAGCCGTATAGACTCGATAGCGAAGCTGTTCGATCGATCTGGCGATTTTTAGATCGAGCGTTTTCGAAAACTCTTCGATCGTGCGCAACGCCTGCTGAGCCCTGGCGAGATTCGGCTGGACGACGGATTGGGCAGCCGGACCACTGGCAACGGTATCCCGCTGGTACTCCGCAGTCGTTTCGATCGTACGTCCGACATCGTCCACGCTGTCCCTCGCGGCCATTCGTTTTTGAGGATCGACCGATCGAGTGGACTCGGTCAGATCGTGCCTCAGCTGCTTCAGCGTTTTCGCCAGATGAGCGTCCGCCAAGTCCATCCGCAGATAATCTTCGACGACGCGAAGCCCCTCTGACGCTCGATTGATAGCAGCGTCTAGGATTCGGAACACGGAATTTTCAGTTTTTTTTTCAGTCATCAAATTCACTTCCAATTCACTGTTTCTGACAGTCTGGCATGACCCGAGATCCTGCATTTTCACGGCAGATAACCGACGGCCAAGAAAAAGTCTCGCTGGGACGTTGTGTAAAGCCAACAATCTGGCCGCACGGAAGGAACCGCTCTCTGCGGTATCGAATGCCCCGTTTGAACCGGTTGCGAGTCAGGCGATCGATCGTGCAGGTTCGATTGAGATTGACGTAAAAGCAAGGGGTCCGGATACTCGATTCATCGAAGAACGGGGGTGCGGCTGTTATCTGTCGGAAGAAAAGAAAAATCGTTCCGAATCGGGTACTGGTAAGCATTCGCACACTGAGAAACAGGCGCGTTTTCAGTCGACGGAACGCTACGTGCAGCGGATATTTGCCCAGAGATCAGACTGCTGATTCTGGCAGATGGATCGTTGGTCGCTCGCTGCGGCTTGTCGCTGGAACCTTGGAGATCAACTGATGGATTGGGGCTCACGATTACTTTGCGGCTGGCCGGGTTTGTCCGGGCTGTGGCATCGAGGTCATTTTTCCTCGCTGTTGCTTGCCGTCGGTTTCGCGATCGTCCTGAACTTGGCGTTGATTTCCAGTTTTGTCTGGCCACAAAGTCTGGGTGAAACGTTTCCGATTGTGGCTTGGCCAACCGTGCTTATTTTGTGGACTGTCGCGGCATACGTTTCGGTCAGTACTCTGCCTGACGTGATGTCAGTGGTTTCGACCGACAATGTGGCGGCTGACGAACGAAGCGACACCTTGTTTATTCATGCTCAACGCGAATACTTAAGTGGTGACTGGCAGGCGGCTGAATCGTTGCTGCGGCAGCGGCTGAGTCGATTTCCGCGAGATGTCGAATCACGATTGCTGCTGGCGACCCTGCTTCGGCACGATCGTCGGCTTGAACAGGCGAGTGGCCAATTAGATAACATGCAAAAGTTTGATGAGTCTCACGCGTGGGACTTTGAGATACGTCGCGAACGAAAGTTGATTCAACTGATTCTTGAACACGAAACTAACGAATCCGCTGGCGCAGCGACGACAACCGAATTACTTCCTGACAATAACGACGGATATGTTCATATCGATGTGACAGGCGACTGACGATTTCATTCGTTTTGAATTTCACGCGGTCAGCAACCTGCCAGTCGGGCAACCAACGCTGCTCAATCAGAGAGAACTCAAATGTACGAACGCTTTACCGATCGCGCCCGGAAGGTCATGCAACTGGCCAACCAAGAAGCCCAACGCTTCAACCACGAATACATTGGTACCGAGCATATGCTGCTGGGCCTGGTCAAAGAGGGGACAGGCGTCGCGGCGAACGTGCTGAAAAACCTAGACGTCGACCTGCGAAAAATTCGCTTGGAAGTCGAAAAGCTCGTCCAGAACGGTCCGGAAATGATCACGATGGGGAAGCTGCCTCAAACGCCGCGTGCCAAGAAAGTGATCGAGTACTCGATGGAAGAGGCTCGCAATCTGAACCACAACTTCGTCGGCACCGAACACATCTTGCTTGGCCTGCTGCGAGAGCAAGAAGGGGTTGCAGCTCAGGTGCTGATGAATCTGGGCATGAAACTGGAAGACGTTCGCGAAGAAGTGTTGAACCTTCTGGGTAATGGACTTGAAGGTGGCGAAGGAGGCGAGCGTGGTGGTCGCGAAGCTGCGGGCGCTGGCGGTGGAGGCGAAGCGGCATCCGGAAAAGGCAGCAAATCGAAAACACCTGCACTCGATAGTTTTGGTCGTGATCTGACCGAACTGGCCAAAAACGGTGACCTTGACCCAGTCATCGGACGTTCGCAGGAAATCGAACGAGCCATCCAAGTTCTCTGCCGTCGAACGAAGAACAATCCGGTTCTGCTTGGTGAAGCGGGCGTCGGCAAAACCGCCATCGTCGAAGGTTTCGCTCAGCTGGTCGTATCAGGGGAAGTCCCTGAGATTCTGTCGGAAAAACGCATCGTCGTGCTGGACCTTGCAATGATGGTTGCGGGCACGAAGTATCGCGGCCAGTTTGAAGAGCGTATCAAAGCGGTCATGAACGAAGTCCGCCGAGCCAAGAACACGATCCTGTTCATCGACGAACTTCATACGCTCGTCGGAGCCGGTGGTGCCGAAGGTGCGATCGATGCCGCGAACGTGCTGAAACCTGCGTTGGCTCGGGGTGAAATTCAATGCATTGGTGCCACGACACTCGATGAGTACCGCAAATACATTGAAAAAGACAGCGCGTTGGCTCGTCGATTCCAAGAAATTCAGGTCGACCCAACCTCGAACGAAGAAACCATCGCGATCTTGAAAGGGCTTCGCAAACGCTACGAAGATCACCACCGAGTCCAAATCACGGACGACGCGGTTGCCGCTGCGGTTGACCTTTCCAGCCGCTACATCACGGGGCGGTGTCTGCCCGACAAAGCGATCGACGTCATCGACGAAGCAGGTGCTCGCGTCCGGCTCCGCACGATGACTCGTCCGCCAGACTTGAAGGAAATCGATGAAGACATCGAGCGTCTAAACAAAGAAAAAGAAGACGCCGTCGCCAATCAGGACTTTGAAAAAGCCGCCAGCTTGCGTGATCAGGCCGACAAGCTTCGCAAGAAGAAAGACCAGATCAAGAAAGAATGGCGCGAAAAATCACAAGAGACCGACGGAGTGGTCGACGAGGAGATCATCGCCGAGGTGATCTCGAAGATGACTGGTGTTCCGCTAACGCGACTGTCCACAGAGGACAGCATGCGTCTGCTGAAGATGGAAGACGAATTGCACAAGAAAGTCGTGTCGCAAGATGCAGCCGTCAAGGCAATCTCCAAGGCCGTCCGCCGCAGCCGCAGCGGTTTGAAGGATCCCAAGCGTCCGATCGGTTGCTTCATGTTCGCCGGCCCGACCGGCGTCGGTAAAACGTTGCTGGCCAAAGGTCTCGCGGAATTCATGTTCGGCGACGAAGACGCGCTCGTGTCGATTGACATGTCCGAGTACATGGAAAAGCACAATCTTTCGCGTCTGATTGGTGCCCCTCCGGGATACGTGGGCTACGAAGAAGGCGGTCAGTTGACCGAAAAGATTCGACGACGACCTTACAGCGTCGTGCTCCTTGACGAAATCGAGAAGGCTCACCCCGATATCTTCAACATGTTGTTACAGGTCATGGAGGAAGGTCGTTTGACCGACAGTTTTGGTCGCAACATCGACTTCCGCAACGTGATCCTGATCATGACGACCAACGTGGGAGCTCATCAGATCAAGAACGAGCAATCGTTCGGATTGCCGGGAGCGGGCGACGATCAGTCGTTCGAAAACATGAAGGAACGCGTCTTCGGCGAGATCGAAAAAGCGTTCCGACCTGAGTTCCTGAACCGTTTGTCCGAAGAGCCTGTGATTTTCCGCCACTTGGAGAAGAAGGATCTGAAGATCGTCATCGATTTCGAATTGGCCAAAATCAAAGAGCGACTGGCCGAACGGGGTTACGATTTGCAACTGACCAACGAAGCCAAGGAATTCCTTATCAAAAAAGGAACCAACCTCGACTACGGTGCTCGTCCGCTGCGTCGTGCATTGGAGAACTTTGTGGAAGATCCTCTTTCCGAAGAATTGTTGCAGGGTCACTTCGAAGGCAAGAACAAGATCGTGGTCGATGGTGCCCGCAACGACGCGGGTAAGATCAAAAGCCTGACCTTCGTCAGCGAATACGTTGCTCCGCCTGAGCCACCACCGGAACCCGAAGAAACGGTCGGCGTTGGCGCCAGCGAAGAAGACGCTGGCGGTGACTCAGACGAGTAAACGTGAATCCCTCAAAAGCCTCGGTTAATCCGAGGCTTTTTTTATGCGATTGGTTGAGCCGCTCCGTTTTGATACGATGCGGAACAGACGTGCTTTTCTAATTTTCGAACGCTCATTTCAATAAGTGACCTACCCATGAATCAACTCGATCAGCTGAAGCAGTGGACCAAAGTCGTGGCCGATACGGGCGACTTCGAATCAATGGCCGAGTACACACCTCAAGACGCCACCACCAATCCTTCATTGATTCTGGCTGCATCGAAAGATGAAAAATACAGACACTTGGTTGATCAGGCCGCCCGCGAAACCAGCGGCAGTTCGCTCACCGGCGATGCATTGGTGGAAGCAACGATTGATAAAGTGCTGATTCTTTTCGGCAACGAGATCTTGAAGATCGTGCCAGGGCGAGTCTCAACCGAGACCGACGCGAGGCTTTCGTTCGATGTCGATGGGACAGTCGCCAAGGCTCACGATCTGATCAAACTGTACGAAGATTCCGGCACCAGCCGCGAGCGAGTGCTCATTAAGATCGCTTCGACGTGGGAGGGAATCAAGGCGGCCGAAATTCTTCAAAAAGAAGGCATTAACTGCAACCTGACGCTGATGTTCTCGCTCGCTCAAGCGATCGCATGTGCGCAGTCGAATGTGAAATTGGTCTCGCCCTTTGTCGGCCGAATTTACGATTGGTACAAAGCGGAAACGGGCAAGGAGTACTCGGGGCCTCAAGATCCGGGCGTTCTATCGGTCACCGAGATCTTTCATTACTACAAAAAATTTGGGCACGACACGGAAGTCATGGGAGCCAGCTTCCGCAATGTTGGCCAGATCACCGAATTGGCTGGCTGTGATTTGCTGACCATCAGCCCGAAATTGCTGGAAGAATTGCAGAACAGCAACGAATCGATTTCTCAGAAGCTGGACGCAAGTCAATCGGCGTCCCATGAGATTCAAAAAATTGACTGCGATGAAAAAACCTTTCGCTGGATGATGAACGAAGACGCCATGGCGACCGAAAAAACCGCCGAAGGCATTCGCAAGTTCTCTGCTGACATCGTGAAACTGGAACAGTTGATCCAAGAATCGGTCGCTGTCGCGTAGACAATTTGTATCCAACAACCGATTTTCCCAGCCTGCCGGCCTCGACATGCCCAAGTTTTCGCCCCGTTCCTCGGGTTCAAACCAGCAACATGGCGTGGCTGACGAAATTTCCGGCGTGCTGACCTTCGTTGGCACAATCTGGGTCATCTTTTTCGCAGATTGGGCGTTGCCATTAAGCGAATGGTTCGCGCTGATCCCTCGCGACTTCAATCGCCTGCCGGGCGTTGTCGCGATGACTTTCCTGCACGGTAGCTTCGGTCACCTGCTGGCCAACACGGTTCCGTTGATCATCCTGTTAACGCTGCTGGCGGGATCGCGAGTCAATTCGTGGCAGACGGTGGTGATGATTGTGCTGACCGGTGGCGTGCTGCTATGGCTGTTCGGTCGCAACGGCACGCAATTGCATGTCGTCAGTCACATCGGTGCCAGCCTGCTGGTGTTTGGCCTGATCACGTTTTTTCTGGCCGCTGCTTGGTTCGAGATGCGAGTCACCTCGATTGTGATCGCGCTGCTGGTTGGAGTGCTGTACGGCTGGTCCTTGCTATTCGGAGTCCTGCCCACACAGCCGGGCGTCTCGTGGGATGGGCATCTGTGCGGAGCAATCGCAGGCATTATCGTTGCGTTTGTTCAGTCTCGCTTGGCACCGACTGTGCCTCAAATCAACCTCGAACAAGTTTGAGGAAATGCGCTTTTTCAGAATCCGACGCTAGCACTTCCTGCGTTAAACTCAGCCTAATCGGCAAACTTGATCAAGTTCGAATGCTCACGCGTCGATGAAAGAGTTGAATCTGTCTGGGGGGACATCGTCACTAAAGGTACGCGCCACAGGCGCGTTGGAACCGTGTCTTCTGCCAGTCCAACCCAAGATCAATCGCACGGGCCACCGGTCGGCATACTGGGCGGGTTTGTGGACCAAGTGTCTGGCTGGGGCGAGCTGGTGCTCGATTCCATCACCGCAATCGGTGATTTCACTCTTTTTGTCATTCGCACTCTGCGATGGATGCTGACCCGGCTGCCACGCAGCGAAACCGTCTGGCCTAACTTTTACGAAGTAGGTGTCAAGAGTCTTCCTGTCGTGGCATTGACGGGAACCTTCATCGGCATGGTATTAGCCGTGCAAAGCTACTTTCAGTTCCGACAATTGGGGCTTGAGACTCGTTTGGGCGGCGTGATCAACATGACGCTCGTTCGTGAACTTGGCCCCGTCTTGGCGGCAACCATGCTGGCCGGTCGAGTCGGCAGCGCGATGGCGGCGGAACTGGGCACGATGCGAGTCACCGAACAGATCGACGCGCTTTCCGCGATGGGAGCCAACCCGATCCACTACTTGGTCGTGCCGCGTTTTCTGGCATGTCTGTTTCTGATTCCGACGCTCACGATCATGGCGGACTTCATGGGAGTCGCCGGTGGTCACTTTTACAGCGTCTACATCCTCGAAATCGACATTCACCACTACTGGCACAACAGTAAGTTGTTTGTATCGCAGTTTGATTTGTTCGTCGGCCTGTTCAAAAGCGTTTTCTTTGGATCCGCGATCGCGATGGTCAGTTGCTATCAGGGCTTTAATTGTACCGCAGGAGCCGAAGGGGTCGGACGAGCCTCAACGTCAGCATTCGTACACTCGTTTGTGTTGATCCTGATTATCGATCTGTTTCTGGGTATCATGCTGGACTGGGTTTACTTCATTCTGTACCCCGAAGGAGTCGGACTTCTGTAAGCCATGATCGAAGCACTGCTGGAACAACAAGAACCGCTGGTTGAAGTTCACGATCTGCATGTGCAATTCGGGACGCAGAAAGTCCTGCGCGGAATCAACTTAACGATCCCAGCAGGCCAAACGCTGGCATTGCTCGGAGAGAGCGGTTGCGGCAAGACCGTTTTGATGAAGTCGATTATCGGGCTGGTAACTCCGACGAAAGGCCAAATCATCTTCGATCATGAAAACCTGTCGAAACTTTCCGAACGAGAAATCAATTATCTCCGCTTGCGATTCGGTTTTGTATTTCAAAACGCGGCACTATTCGACAGCATGACGGTTGGCCAGAACGTTGCCTTTCCTTTGCGCCAACAAGGGAGGTTTTCGAATAACCAAATCGTCGAAATGGTCCTCTCACGACTTTCCGAGGTCGGCTTGCCCGATGCCGTCGTCCATAAAAAGCCTGCTGAACTGTCCGGCGGCATGAGAAAACGAGTCGGACTGGCTCGAGCGTTGATCATGAACCCGGAAATGATCATGTACGACGAGCCCACCACAGGGCTCGATCCAATCATGAGCGATGTCATCAACGAGCTGATCATACGAACTCGCCGCAGAAACCCGGTCACCAGCATTGTCGTGACACACGACATGAACACAGCTCGAAAAGTCGCCGATCGGATCGTGATGCTGATGCCCTTGCCTCGGATCGGGCCGGAAGATCGGCAGATTATCTTTGACGGCACGCCCCAAGAATTAAACGACTGCCGAGACCGGCGAGTCCAACAATTCATCAACGGCGAAGCGGGCGAACGACTCATGGAACTTCGAGCAACCGGAGTTTAACACCATGAATGAACAACGATTACAATTTCGCGTTGGTCTTTTCGTCATCCTTGGGATGCTGATCCTAGGCATTTTGATTTTTCTGTTCAGTGAAGGCTGGACGAATCAGTACACGCTTTACATCAAACCTTCGTCGGCTCCCGGAGTCACCGTCGGGACACCGATTCGCAAGAACGGAATTCTGATTGGACGCGTTCAATCGGTCACCAACGAAGACGATTACGTGCTACTTGAGCTTGGCATCAACGAGAACGAACGCATTTTCAGCAACGAGATCGTCTCGATCGGCACAGAGTCTTTCCTTGGAGACGCAGGGCTTGAGTTTCTTCCGCAACCGCGCAGCACCAGGGGGACACTGGTGGGCAACGACGACGTGATGGGAAAGGTATCCATCAAACGAGATCCGATGGAGATCATCGACATCGCTTTGAATCTTGAAAAAGACGTGGCCGAAACGCTGGCCGCCGTGCGGACGGCCGGAATCGCCGTGAACGAAGCGGGTGAAGGGATTCGAGACATCACCAACTACGTCACCAGTGCCTTCAAGGACGAGGACAGCGACTTTCGTCAATTGTTGGGCGACTTTCGAGGTGTCAGCGTCAAAGCACAAGCCGCATTGGACAACTTCAATCGCATGTTCGAAAACATGAACACGATCGTGGGCGACCCGAAACTGAAGCAGCAGATTCGCGATGTAATGAGCACGCTGCCGGACATTTTTCAGGAAATGCGGGTCACCATCAGTGACACTCGCGAAACAATCAATGGCTTCCGAGCCGTCAGCAAGAAGGCGGGCAAGAACCTCGACAGCCTGCAAGGCTTCACCGATTCGCTCAATGACAACGGTCCCGAAATCCTGGCTCAAGTCAAATCCAGCCTCGGCAACATCAACGGCTTGGTCACTCGGATTAGCAAGTTCACGGAATCACTTTCTAAACTACAAAGCTCGGAAGGCACGATCGGAAAATTGCTTAACGACACCGAGCTGTATGACAGTGTTTTGCAGACGGCTGAAAACGTACGAGAACTAAGCACTCGGCTTGATCCGATGATCAGCGATCTGCGCATGTTTGCCGACGCGATTGCTCGTGACCCCGGTACACTGGGCGTTCGCGGAGCACTTGATCGACGCCCCGGAAAGACCGGTTACAAAGGCAGCATGATTCCTCGGGATGGCGATTCTCCACTGCGAAGGTAGCTTGAGCAGCAACGTAAAAACCACACGTTCCGTTTGTTGATCGATCGGTAGCTGCAAACCCCATCTAATCATGAACTGACTCCATGCCAACTCCTATCGTTCAATCCATCCAGATCGGAATGCCTCGGCAACTGGGCACGCCCGGAAGTGACGATCCCAACCAACAGCCTTGGTTCAGCGCGATTGTCAAAACGCTTGTTGTGGGTTCGGTCGAAGTTGGCTTGCTCGGCATCGCAGGCGACGGCCAAGCCGACCCAAAACATCACGGCGGTCCCGACAAGGCAATCCTGTGTTACAACGCAGGGCATTTTCCATCGTGGGCAACCGAACTCTCGCGGGACGATGTGACCGGTGGCATGTTCGGCGAGAACTTGACCATCGATTCACTCGATGAAGAAGAAGTTTGCATCGGTGATACGTATGCGATTGGGAAGGTCGTCGTGCAAGTCACTCAGCCTCGCCAACCTTGCTGGAAACTGGGACGAAGATGGAACGAGCCACTACTTCCCAAACTGGTAGTGAAGAACGGCTTTTGCGGATGGTACCTGCGCGTTCTGACTTCAGGCGTGATCGAAGCAGGGCAGGGCTACGAAAGAATGGAATGCCCCAACCCTGGGTGGACGGTGCGTCGAGCCCACGAAGCGATGTACCGCAAGGATTCGACGAACGCCGATCGGCAGGGACTCGCCAACCTCCCTGAGCTTTCGGAAGCTTGGCGGAACGAGTTGACCGCGAAGCTCAGATAATGACTTCACGAATGAGCAACAACGACGGACGCAACGGACTTTATGGACACATTTCTCGCACGCTTGGCCGATCGCTTGGTGCTTCGGCCTTCAACCAATCCGATCGACCCGGAACATCGCCAACGAATCCTGATTCCGTTTGATGGTGGCCATCTGGAAGCGTGGTCCAATGAAGTCCATCAGGACATTGAGTCACCAAAACTGATCGCTTTGAAATTTCCTGGTACAGGCGGACGCGCCGAACGAGCGGGGCCGCACCCCTGCGAGTTGTGGCCCGATATCGCAGCAAAGATCTGGACGATCAATCCGGCAGGCTACGGAACCAGCGACGGCGCGGCAACGTTGAGTACGATGGCGGCACAGTGCGACGCCGTATTTTCGTTAGTTCAGAACAAACTGAGCGACCACCGAATTTTGCTCGTGGGCAATAGCCTTGGTTGCGTTTCCGCGTTGTACTTGGCAGCGCGACACGACGTTGCGGCAGTCTACCTGCGCAATCCTCCGCCCTTGCGGCAATTGATTGCCGAACGACCAAAATACAACTGGTGGAACTTTGGGATGGCTCGTTTGGTCGCAGCTCAAATACCGTCAGAACTAGATGCCATCGCCAACGCCGCCCGCTGCAAGTGTCCCGCATTTTTTCTTCGCAGCGAGCAAGACACCGTTGTCCCTGCAGCCTATCAGCGAAAAATCATTGACGCCTACCGAGGCAACGTGCAGGAATTCATCATCCCCGGTGCAGAACATGACGACTTCGTCGCCGAAGAAGATTTCGATCCTTACCGTGACGCGTTGTTGGAGTTCAAAAAGAGGTTCTTCACGTATTTTAGTGGTTGAACAATTCAGCCCGTTCCGCTCAGCGCGTCGCATAAACCAAACGTAGATGAGAAAGCGTCTCGGATGGTTCTTCCACCGTGATGTTAAAACCGCGTGGCTCTAGGATCGCCACTACTTTTTCCAGCCCACGAACGCCATCGTGAACTTCGACCACCGCCTGCCGGATCCGAGGCCAATGCTCGTCTTTGATTCCCCGCAGCACGTTCAGCTCCGCTCCCTCCGTATCGACCTTAAGCAGATCAATCCGTTTCACGTCATGTTCGTCCATCAACTGCGAGACTGTTTTCAGCTGGCTCTCAACTTCGACCCCAGCGTGGTATCGCCGACGAATCAACTCCGTGACTGGCGCCCAAGCAAAGGCAGGGGACCAATCAACTAACGACCGCAACAAGCAGCCACGCTTCCTGATCTCGTTCAAAATATAACGCCGTGAATTTCTGTAAAATTCCTTGGTCGTGAGCGGACACATTGACGAACTGACACTCGAGTGCGGATAGTGCGTAAAATTGGCAACCCCTGATTGGTCAGACAGCCCACAGTTTTCAAGTCGAAGATTCAGTTGGTTGTGCCTTTCAGCGTTTCGCTCAAGCAATTCAAACGTGTCGGGAATCGGCTCAAAACAAAACACGGTCGCGTCGCGGAGCTGCTGATTCAGATAAATCAGAAAGAACCCGATGTTTGCACCGACATCGAAGACGCAACAACCTTCCTCCAGTTCAATTCCATGCTGACAGTACTGGTTGTCATCGAAGATTTCATCTTGCAGCATGTCCAAGTCGGCGTGTGCCCCGTAGAAGACGTTCAATCCGTTGCTCAAACGACTCTCTTTAACACTTCCCATCGATGCTCTATGCCTCGCTCGCCGCGTTACTCAACTTTGCCGGAGAAATCTTACCAACGAGAGCCATTCCACGTCACCCAGCTGGGCCTTACGCAATACCTTCCCAAGCGATCCGATAAAACTAGCGATCTTCGGCAACACTCACGTCGACAGAACGCTTTGGGTGAAACGCTCGTTGCCAAAGTTGTTGGCAATTTCATTTCACGAGTCTTGTGTCCGGAAATTGTGATACCCAACCAAACCAAAATACGTTGTGGGATGGCATTCGTTTGCATTCTTTGTCGCCTGACACAAGCCTGTCTTCCAAAACCTGCCATACTCGCCCCGCCGAATCAGTGGCCTTGTCGTTACCATTCCAAGACGCGAACTTGAGATCACCTACGTCGTAGGCTCGACTAGCCCCACCTTCATCAGCCAACACCACGATACGTTGCTGACCGATCTTGTCGTGATAAACTTGCTGCTTGGCTAGGAACTTAATTGCGATCGCAAGCTGTTCATCATCGTTGCGAAAAGCAAGAACTTCATCCTTGTTCAGCAATCGATTGTCCAGTTGCGGCACGCCAAACATCAACTCGTCCGTTGCAAAGTAATCTCTGTATGCGACACCTTCCCCGTAGTCACGACGGTGCCCGGTCGCCAGAGACAATACCGTCGTGTTGGGATGGCGTTTTTTCCACTCGCCCCACGTCGTCGTGACGAGATAACGTCGATTCAATTTGATGTTTTTGCCAACAAGAGGTCCGACGACTGGCTCACCTTTCAAAGTCGACCACAACGACTTTGTACCGTGGTCATACATCAACTTGTTGGAACGGTAGAGAAACCCGCTGGTACCAAGTTCATGGTGAACCCCATCGACTTTTGCCTGATACACGATCAGAGCCCCGCAAAGCGTTCAGTAGACCCCGCAAACCGCTTCTCCCCCAATCGTGTCTTTGAACATTTCGTGCCAAGCTAGAATCCGTTTGGGGTAAGCCCTGCTATCACCATTAAGTTCAATCCCAAAAACGACGTCGGAGTCGTCAAGGTAAGTCGCTTGCTTGGCATCCAGCATTGTGGGGCTCTTCAACGGTGGAATCCCGTCACGACGCACCCCACCCCAACGAATCTCATCCAATCGAATTTTTGCACCTTTGGTATCAACAAAATATTCCGAAAATCGGGGATCGATCTTGCCGTAGAGATCCGATTTGAACTTGGCGTACTCCGGGTTATCGCGATAGTCTTGATTCCAGTTCCATTGCCTCCATTTGTCAAAATCGGACCCGAAACGATTTCCCGTTTTTGATTCAAGAAGACGAACGACTTCCCCTCTTTCTCTTACCGGCAAAAATCGGGCGACCTCAAGCAGCATGGGCACGTAAGACACGTCCCAGTCGCGTTCGACTATCGCCAAGTTATCTTGAATCGCGCGAGGATCGCTCAACAGCCTTCTCAGGAAGAAGTCAGCGCTCAGCAGAGTTCGTTCTTGAGCAACGGTGGACAACCGAGTGTTTTCCTGCGAATAACCACTGACCGGTAGCTTGGCGAGCAATAGCTCTAAAATCCCAAATGCCGCGAAGCAACCAAACAAAATGAACGCCAACGTCCGAAATCTTTCAGCCATGTTTGCTCCCACACAAAGGTGAATCAAGCGAACCTCGCCCTAAGCCCAAATTAAGTTGAGGTTTGTTTAGATGTCTTGCTACAAAATTTGCTTACCCCGAAAATCGCATTCGCACGCCGTTCGAAAACAACAGTGAATCAGGTCACCGAATGGACACAGAACCTAACTAAAAAGTCAGACGAACCACGGCTCTGCTGACAATCGAGCCACCTCGCCATGCATCGGTACTGGAAAACATGCCCTCGACATCGGCTACTCTTCCGCATCCATGATCTTTTCTTGCAAAGCTGAAATGCGTTCGGCTTGGGCTTTATCAGGCTTTTTAGTTTTCGCCCGAGCCAAGCTTTTCTTCGCTGCACTCCATTGTTTTTCCTTGACTTGGACCTTGGCCAGTGCGATATGCGACTTGCAATCGTCCAACTTGCGAACCAGTTCTGACGCAAGATTTTTGGCACGAGTGATTTCCTGTTGCGAAGAGACATCCGAAGAAATCAGAGCATCAATGACATCGCATGCTGCGCCGTAGCCGAAAGCTTTGTGAGCGTACGTTGGTTTTTTTGGAAGGGACTGATACAAGTTCATCAGCACCGATATTCCTGTTTTCTTGTCCCCGATATTGACATAAGCGTTTCCCATCAAGTACTCGATCCAATGATTTTGGTCGGCACCAAGTTTGCCACGAACTTTCTCAAGATCTTTGAGAGCTTCGTCCCATCGGTCGAGTTCGCTAAACGTGCTGCCTCGTCTCAGATAGTAATCAACTCGGTGCGGATATCGCTCCAAGGCGTTGGTATAGTACGCGACCCTCGGCTCGAACTCTTCTGGCGGTATGCCATACGGAATCTTGCGGATTCGTAAGTTCTTGAACTTCAGTCTGCCGCGATTGCCTTTCCACAAGAAACTAGACAGTCCGACAAAGGACTCGTTTTCGCTTAGGCCCGGCAATTTGTATATGGGAAGGGGAATATTGTTGATTCGAAACTCGACGCGTTCCGGCCCCCAACTCATCACTTCCAGTTTCCGTAAGGGTTCCGCATCATAAGAGCCGTCGCCCAAGGTATGCCAAGAATTCATTGAAGCAACACCACCCTTCATTCGACCACCGAAGATATGCCACCGTGATTTCGAACGCTTCATGCCGTCTCTTAAGATTCCCGCATAGATATTTGAACGTTCAGGATTCTCCACTTCGACTTGAATTTCAATCGGCGATGGAAAGTGACCGAGAGAGCGAAGGTAAACGCCAGCATCACCGACTCGGTTGTCAAGGACAACCGTGTTTTCGTCAACGAAGTCCCATCGTCCCGTCTGAATCCACGGATCGATCGTTTTTTCAAACTTCATATCAAGCCAGTCACCGTTGTGGTAATCAACCTCCATCGCAGTGATTTTCTCCCAGGTTTCGAGGTAACGCCGAGCGCCGGGAACGTCACGAGCGAGAAGCTCCTGGAAAGCCTGGTTCACCTCTTCGGAAAACTCGACTCCCAATGCCCGCTCGCCTACCATCGGTTGAATGGCAAATAGCTCGTCCTCGAACTGCTCGTAGGCGATGATTCTGGACTTATCGTACTCCGGTCGGATTCCGTGTTTTTTGAAAACCGATAGCGCTTCTTGGGTGTTCATATCATTGCCCATCTCCTCCCAAAGCTCTCGCGCTTCGGCGAATTCATCTGCGCGGGTCGCGAGGGCGATCATTCTGGCCAGATAAGTCACCTGCTGCCGGCCTTTTTGTTTGGAGCCATCCGGGCTGCGCCAAATTGGATGATCAACATATTGACGAAAACACTGCTGGCACTCGCGATAGATGTCCGGATGAAATTTAAGTTCCTTGTATCTGCCATCGGCGACCAACCAGTCGATATATTTTTCAGGCACCTTGGAATCGAATCGATTAAGATCCCGGCATTTTTCTGCGAACGCTTGCCGCGATTCTGCACTTCCTCCCCGGTAAACGCCCCGCGATGTCATGACGCCGATATAAGCCCGCGAACAGTCGATTTCTGCGGCGATTGCTCGCTTGAACCACTCCCAGGTCGTGCCGGAATCCTGAAGCCCGTCCGCGATAAGATAAGTCATAAAACCGGCCGCTTCAGGGAATTCGGGCCTCAGTTGGTAGGCCTTGCGAAAATGAACTGCCGCCTTTCCCTGCTCCCGGTCGAGGATGTCCTTGCCCTCAGCGTCATCGTCATTTATTCGACGAGCGTGCCATCCAATTTCGCGATGGAGCATCCCCTTGAGCATCGCGGCAAGCCAAGGATCATGATACGGTTCGGCCTGATAGCTCTTGATGCAATCCTTCAATCGTTGATGAGCCGGACTCTTCAGTTGGGTATATCTGACGCGAGCAATGTCATAAATCATCTGAAAGCTAGGTCTTTGACTGTTCGGTTGGCGCGACGCCCATTCTAGGTAAGCGGGCAGCACGTCAAAAACGCGAACCATGGTTTTGCGAAGCGTGTCGACACGGACACCGATGTCTTGGGCCCTAAAAATAGCGGCCTCGTATTTGAATCGCAAACCTCGTGGATAATCTGACTGATCAAATATTCTCGCTGCCTCACTCAGCCGATTCGAACATTCCCGTAACGGAAAGTGGTTCAGAAAAAACAATGCATGATAGCGAAGAACGATAGGATCTTTACTGCCTAAACTTAAAGCCTGCTTGGCGAACGACTTGATATCACGGAACCGACATCGATCCGGACAGAGACTGGCGGGCATATCTGATTCCCAGTGGGCTGCCCTGACAAGAAATTTCATGGCCACTTCACGAGCGGCCTCGGGGTCCTTCGTGTGTTTTGGATAGAGATTTATTTCCGCCATCCGCAACGCCAACCGCTGTTTGCTGTACTCGATGTGGGTCGGCGCATCATCGGAGAACGCGATTTCCGGTCGCTCTTCTGCAAAGCCAACTGTCGCGACCACAGCCAGAAGAACAACGCTACAGAAATCCGGGCGAATCGGACGCCCCATACCAATCGCCGACAACTGTCTTGGCCAGCAATGTGATCTTCTTTTCATATCATTTGATCCTATTTCGCTTTAAAAGAACCGTCCTGTATTTTCGTTTGAGTTGTCTGATCGCTTCCGAGTACCGGGCAGCCTCTCCCGATTTCTCCTGCTTTTTTTCAAGTCGAGTGATTTGTCGCTGGATGTTGTCGCAAAGCCTCTGGTAAGCCATGCGCTTGGCTCTTTTGGACTTTTCCTCCGATGTCAGCGGTCGTTGCGGGTGATCCCGAGCCCACTCGGGCAGTTCGGAATCTGGAGGATCCTGAATCGTCAGCAGATTCTCAACCAGCTTAGAAAACGTTTTGTCAGTGCGATTCGTTTTTTCAAACTCGCGATCCATCACATCAAGGAGGTCCGCAGAACCGGATTCTTTCATTGAATTCAGCGCTTTCCAAGCGCGATAACAGGTCTCTGTTTTGGCACCAGCCGCGGCCTGAACAATCGCCGCGATGGCCGGTTCACCAACTTGCGCAAGAGAGTAGGTCGCCTGCTCTCGATCTGCAAATCGAGGCGACTCCAGTTGCTCCATCAGCACAGCGATGTCGGAAGCCGACTGGGCCGCAAGGTTGCCTGTCGGTAACGGAATCGATATCAAACACAACCCGATGGCGCGGGCAACGCAACTTCGAATGCCAGCAGACGTTTCCGTTCTGCAACCCATATCCCATCTCCAAATCGAACGCTCGCCCACAGAACGCGAGGATCAGCACGTCGACCTGCTCGTAAACTGTTGCCTTGACGATTCAAAACGGCTCAAAAAAGCGATTGTACTCACTCGCAATCCGTGACGCAAATTGTCCAGCCAGACATAGATGCATCGGTGCGCGGATGCATGACACTAGTCCGCCTCATACACATTCGCCATTCGTTTCAAATGATCAGCCAACGACTCACTGAACAAACAGAAACTGTACTCGCGCGAGTTCAGAATGCGACTGGTCTGGATTTGATCGCTCACGCTCGAAAGCGTGTCTTGCAAAGCTGCGATCTGTTCCGCAACGAACGGCTGCATCGACCGATTCGCTTCCTCGATCGCGTGATGGCGTTCCAAACGAGTCAAGATCGGGCTCTCAATCGCAGCCGTCTTGCTTGCCATCCATTCGTTGGCGGCGACGGCTTCGATAAATCTTTCAGGGTGAAATCTTCTTTGACGAATTTGTTGACGAACTAACGAAAGATCGCTTGGGACAACGATCGGGGCACCCAACGGAAGAAGCATGGTTGCCGTCAACGTGGAAAACGGCGGCAGTCTGACATCAAAGAAATCACTCGCGATCGAGTCCGTCAGCTGATCGTATTTCGCGCCGCCGATCCCATGCAAGAACAGATCACTAAGAACTAGGCGGCTGTACAACGTTGTGATCAATGCACGAGGACGAATGGCAACGTCGCGCGCAGTGGATTCCAATAACGCCGATGGCAGGTCGCTCAGCTGAGTCTCCAGCCGCCAGCCAGCGCGATCTGTCAAGCAAACATCGTTTCCGGAAACTTTCACAAACAAACGCTTTCGCTGCGGATGATCTTTGCTCCAAACCCAGAACGGCGACTCCAACCAATCAACATCCTGCTCCAACCTAGGCACCGGATGGGCGTTACTGCGGATCCCATGAACATCGCGATACTGAACCAGCCGAGCGTTGTAAACTTCATTGAAACGGGCTTGCGCCGCCAAAATCGACGAAGCGAAATGGGCAAACGAACGGGTCCCGGCAATCGTGCTGACCGAGATCTCTAACGTTTGAAGACCGGCATCTTTTTCCAAACGATGACGGCCGGCAGCCAGGATCGACCCCAAAGACGCCGATCGGCCAAGCGACTTTCGTACCGCTTGAACGTGACGCCACAGCGAAAAAACCAATGGCCTTGCTGACTTTCCCAATGCTGAAAAGCAGCCAGCCAATTGTTCCGATATTCGTTCCGCAAATGAATCGAACAGAGCGTCGTCGAGAATCGGACGAACTTCGTGGGGCACCGCCGCGTGGGCCGCATCGATATCAATCAGTCGGGTCGACGCTTTGCCATCAACCAAAGCAGGGCACTTGATGGCAGCTGGTCCGCTGACGTCGTTGTCAACCACCAAGTTGACGGGCGTTGCTCCCACCGATGCACTAACCGATGCAAGCGCAAAGTTTTTGAACCAAACGCCTGGATGAAAAAGCAACGGCTGGTGCCCTGCCATCACGATGGACTGAGGATCTCGCCCCATCAGATCGACATCGCGATACTGCCGAGTATATTCGCTCGCCAGTCGCAGTAGTTCGGTACGCGCCTGCTGTTTAAGCTTTGCCAGACTCAAGCCGTTTACATCAACATCATCCATCCATCGGTTGCTGCGAACGCCCCAGTTAGCAACCGTCTGACTCAATGTCGGAATCTGAAGTGATTGACCGGATTCGGTTGGCGCGCGAAGGCGACGGTACTGCAAATGAGACTCCTCGCGGGAATCGTCATCATGATGGACACCGCCCTCACTCACTTCACCATCATCATCCGACACGTTCGCCCCCGGACAGTCGCAGTTTCTCGCAGTCAACCGGAAGAGCGTGAAACGCTTTGTCCATGATTTCACGGTAGTGATTCATACGAATCTGAGCGTCATCCAACTTTCCGCCAAATGAACGAGACTCGTCAAGGTAGATTCGTGGCACTGGAATCTCGTGGACCGACAGTTTTTGGCAGGCTGCCTGCACCCACAGCTCCAACGGCATCGCGTACCCCGATTCGGTCAGCTTCAACGACTTCAGCGATTCCACACGATACGCTTTGAACCCGCAAAAAGCATCGGACAACCGGAAACCCAGTCGCTCATTCAAAATACGTGTCACTTGAAAGTTGATCGCGCGACGCTGCTCGGGCGGTGGTGAATCCGCCGAAAAAGATTCCAAGTAGCGACTACCCGAAACGATGTCGGCACCGGTTTTTTCAATCACGTCAACAAAGTGTTGAATCCGCTGCGGTTCGTGCTGGCCGTCGCAATCAATCGTGACAATGTACTTGAAGTTATGAGCGCTCGCATAACCAAATGCGGTTCGCAAGGCCGCGCCGTAACCACGATTGGTTGAGTGTGTGACACGATCGATGTCGTTTCGCTTAGTCAGCAACTCCGCCGTTCCATCGGTTGATCCATCGTCAACGACCAGAATGTTTGACGAGTAACGTTTTACCAGATCAAGAACGGGAGAAACCGTTTCGATTTCATTGTAAACCGGCAGCGCGGTCAGATAAGTTGGATTCATTATTGCACTTTGTCAAAATTCAATTTTGGGGTTGGCAATTCGTTTCGCCAACTCGAATTCATGTTGAAGCGGAACGTCAACTTCAATTCCAAACTGGGCGGCGCAGTCGGTCCATCAATCCCGTTCATGAAAAGATGTTTACCATTGAGCACACGTTCTCACGTCCGTTCATTTCTGGATCAGAATTGTTCGATCGAACCGTAGCAATCGTCAACTCCTGGTCGAGCATTTCTGGACCGAGAATTTTTTGTCCGGGAAATTACGTCTCATTCTTTAACGCTACCACCACTCGACGGGATCCGACTCTTTCGTGCTGGCCCAAATTTTCATGCCGCCAAATTGACTGGCAAGTTGCTCGGCCAGCTTTTCAATCGCAAACCGCTCACTGTCGTAATGACCGATCAACACGATATTCACGTCTGCCGCTTGAGCTTCCAAGCAGGAGTGGAACGTCGCCTCGCCTGTCACAAACGTATCACAACCGGCGCGAATCGCATCGCCGAGGAAACTTCCTCCGCTACCACAGGCAACGGCCACTTTGTCTACCGATCGGTCAGATCGCCCCACGACTTTGATCGTTCGCTTGTCAAACGCTTGCTTGATCGAGTCCACAAACTCTCGCAAGGTTTGCGGACCACCGGCCACCACGCCGATTCGTCCCGCTCCTAAATTCTGTTCGTCATCAGGGATCACCTTCAATGGCTCGACGTGCCCAAGCCCGATCTTCCTTGCCAGCAACTGGTTGATTCCCTCCAGCGCGGAATCAAATCCCGTGTGAGGGCTGTAGATTGCCACGTTGGCTCGCGCGAGTTCCCAAATCAGTCGCGACGGAGTGCTGTCGGTCGTCAGCCGCTTGAGCGGTCGGAAGGGCAGGGGATGATGAGCAACGATCAGGCTCGCTCTTTCTTCAATCGCTTCGGCTGCGCTATCAGGAGTCACCGTCAAACACGTCATGATACGATCACATTCGCTATCTCGGTCTCCAGTCAGTAAACCAACATTATCCCATTCCTCGGCCAACCGAGTCGGAGCAAATTGGTCAAGAAATTCGCAAACTTGCTGAATTTTTGTCACGATTGGTTTCCATTCATTCCACCCGGACTGCCGCAATTGCGTCGATGAATTTCGTCAGTCGGTGGCGCAACCATTGGTTTGACGGTACGATGGCTTTTATCTTACCAACAATGCCTGCTCCTTTCGCCACCCGATACCACGATGTTGAAGTTGAAAACGTCGATTCGCCTCGAATCACTTCGCCAACCGCTAAAAACGGCGCTCGTTACGGCCGCCAGATTGGGAGCCAACGGCGTTGAGATCAACGGGCGGACTCAGCTGCGCCCAGCGGACATGTCTCGAACCGCCGTGCGGCATTTTCGAAAACTGATCGCCGACTTAAACCTGAACGTGTCGGCGATCCATTTTCCAACACGTTACGGCTATGACTCGACCGAGCTGCTTGAGCAACGGATCGACGGTACGAAGCAAGCGATGAAG
This sequence comes from uncultured Pirellulaceae bacterium, assembly GCA_937928215.1. Lineage (GTDB taxonomy): Bacteria > Planctomycetota > Planctomycetia > Pirellulales > Pirellulaceae > Mariniblastus. The sequence continues at coordinate 21,930 of CALFWL010000017.1, forward strand.
ATGGCTTACGATCTGGGCTGCAACGTGGTCGTCAACAAGATCGGGCGAGTCCCGGAAGATAACTCTGACCCTCGCTGGACGACGATGGTTCAGGCTCTATCCGACCTAGGCAATCACAGCCAGAAAGCCGGAGCGTGGCTGGCGGCCAGAACCGGTAGCGAGTCAGGTGAAACGCTCAAGGGCCTGATCGATTCACTCCCAATCAACAGCCTAGCGGTCGACTTCGACCCAGCCGATTTCGTGATCAACGGCTTTTCACCATCGGACGCGATTGCAACGCTGGGCCAGCACGTGATCAGCTTTCGGGCTCGTGATGCGGTGACCGATTTATCAATCGGACGCGGGATCGAAGTCGAACTGGGACGTGGCAGCGTCGACTGGGCGAAGCTACTGGGCACTTTGGAAGAACACCATTACGGTGGCTTCATCACGGTCGAACGTGAGACCGACGGCAACACGATCGAGCAATGCGGCAACGCAATCGAATACTTGAATCAACTGTTTGGATGACGTTCAACAGCTTTAACAAAATCGCTGGCCATGAACCCATCCCAAACAACGCTCGTTTGCTTGTCCCAAGCCCTGATGCCTGCCCGGTGAACCGCGTTGCTCGAAGCCTCAATTCATTCCGTGTTTTTGCGAAGCTCAAAAACGACGTAGGTCGATTTCTGGCTTGGATCGATCGGGTAGATTTGTTTCAGGTCAATCCCTCCCGGTGTCAGGTCAACTTGATGCTGAGGAATCAATAAATGAGTCGCGCTGTAATGCTCAGCCAGCTCCAACAGCTGATCGTCGGTGTATTGCAAAAGACCGTTTGCGTACCGTAGCTGGGGATCGTACAAGATCGTAATTCGTTCACGCCATTCAATAATGCTGCTCGCGTCCTGAGGAATATCTTTCCACGCAACGACTTCTGTCCGGTGGGCGTACCACTTGAATGTCTGTTGTTCGGCGGGAGTAAAAAACACCGCGTCGTCGGGAGTGTTGTCGCGAATCCACTGGCAAACTCCTTTCCAGTTCTGCCATGTCGCCTTGGTTCGCGCCGGCGAATCGTCATACGTTGGCAATGATTGGTCAGCAGCGGGACGAGGGTCGGAATCATTCTCCAAGATCATCAGCCCAGTCGCGGTGGCTATGACCGAGGCAAAAAAGAACGGCATCATCCGATGAAATTTTCGCGGTCCAAACGCCAACCATTTACTCAACAGCAGACAGCAAGCTAGAGAGAGCACCGCCGGGATGCTGAAGTCAGCCGTTCGAAACCAATAGAATCGCAACAGTCCCGCCGCCCACGCAGAAGTTGAATCGTTCTGCTCGGCGAATCCACTAAGCATCAACCCTCCGTAAGAAATGACCAATGTCCCGACTGCAAACCAAACCAAAGGTTGCAGTCGCCTTGAAAGGCTTTTCGAATCCTGTCGGATCCAGAAATACAGCCACGTTCCAAACAGCAACAACAATGAAAACCGTGCGACGCGATTTGCTGTGAATGCGGAAAAATTCAGGTGATGGGAAATTCGAACGTTCACGTAGATAGAATGAGCCATCGCAGCATCGGCGGCGTTGGCGTTACGATCACTCAATAACGGCGGTAGCGCAGCGGCCACGATCAATCCGACAGTGACCAAGATCGGCAGCCAATGCGTGCGAACGTGTTGCCAGACAGAAACGAGTCGCAACGTTCTGCCTGATTTCGATTGAGCGCACATTACAAAGGAAAACGTAGCTGCCAGCAAAGCCCAGCCTCCCACCAGCACGTGAAACAGTGCCGCGATTCCCAGCAGCGGCCACGCATGATGCGATTTCCCTTGAACCAGTTTTGCCAAGGCCAGCATCACCAAAGCGTACGCGACTCCCTTGGCTTCAAAGCCGCCCACGACCCACTCGCCCGCCAAGTGAAAACGCTCATTCAGCAGCAGAAAAAAAGACGCGGACAAAACCGAAAACAACGGAACCTGAATCAATGAACGGCTCAACCGCTGCCACGCAAATGCCAACGCGCCCCACGTCAGAATACGACCTGCCCAAGCAAAAGCGGGCAGTGACATGAATTTGGAAAGCCATCCGAGCGCAACGTAGAAAAACCAATGAGCGAAAGACGAGGACAAAAACAAATCTTGAGGACACCAGTCCGGGTTCCAGAAATGCTTCGCTTTGGTCAGGTAGTGGGACTCGTTCACGCCCGGAGGTGATTGTCCCGCAACGGCCGAGAAAATCAGAAAGATCAGAAAAGTTTCCAGCGTCATCCAAGCGATGGGAGCCAGTCGATAGCTCATTAGAGAAAAGCCGCCATCCGAACGTTGTGTTGTTCGACCACCTGTCGATCCGTTGGCGTCTGAGTTAATCTGGAACCTCAAATGATTCGTGAAAGTGCGTAAGATCATTGCTTCCTTCGTTTCCGTCGCGCAGTCAACACTTACCGTCCACCAGTTTCTAAACTCGCTGACCCATGCAGAAAAAAATCGGTCGGAACAACATCGTGTTGCTGGGCGTCGGACACACGAACGCTCACGTGTTGCGGATGTGGAAGATGCAACCGTTGGCCGACTCCCAGTTGATCTGCGTTTCGAATTTCCCGATCGCGACCTACTCAGGTATGTTACCAGGAGTTCTGGCGGGGCAGTATCCGGCATCGGCAATGGAAATCGATCTGGTGCGACTTTGCAAGTCAGCGGGAGCTCGATTGGTCGTTAGCGAAGTAACGGGGCTGGACTTGAAACGCCATCGAATCGAGTTCCGGGACCGCCCTCCGCTTGCTTTTGAATTGTTGTCGATCGGAATTGGGTCGAGGCCCACGTTTTCGGATGTCGATGCGAGTAATGATCAAGCCGTCGTCGCCGTGAAACCGATGCAGACCTTTCTGCCACGACTGCATGAGCGAATCGATTTGGTTCAGCAATCCAAACCGAGTCAGCCTGTCAGGATCGTGATCGTCGGCGGCGGGATCGGCAGTATCGAGATTGCATTCTGTCTACAGAAAAGATTCTCGACTTCGGGCCAGCCAGACGTGGACCTATCACTGGTCACAGGAGCCGATCGAGTCGGCGCGGGGCTGTCCAGTTCGTCGCGGCAGGTCGTCGAAGATCAGTTCAACGCTCGGGGAGTCCGGTTGCACACGGGTCATCGCGTGACGCAGTTTAATGCGGACTCGATCGAGTTAACCAACGGCGATCGTGTGGGCTCGGACGTGATCATTTGGGCGACCGGGGCCGCAGCTCCATCCTTGCTAGAGGAATTCGATCTACCCAAGGACGATCGAGGCTTTCTTGCGACGCGAAGGACTTTACAGGTGGTCGATCATGACCGCATTTTTGCGGTGGGCGATACCGGCACGATCCAAGAGGACCCAACCGTCAAGGCTGGCGTTTTCGCAGTTCGCCAAGGACCGGTTCTGTGGGACAACTTGCGTCGATCCATCTGGAAACGGCCGCTGGTCGACTATTCGCCGCAGAGACGTTTCTTGAAACTGGTCAACACGGCTGACGGCAAGTCGATTGCCGAATACGCGGGGGTGACACGGTACGCTGGATGGGCTTGGCGTTTGAAAGATCGGATCGACCGCCGATTTATGGCGATGTACCAAGAATATGCTCCAATGCCGATGGCTGCGGAATCGTCAGCGGTTGAAAGTGACGAAGCGATGCGATGTCTCGGTTGCGGTGGGAAAATCGGCAGCGAGTTGCTCAGTGGAGTCTTGTCGGAACTGGATGTACCCGATCATCCGGACGTACAGATTGGCTTGAAAAATCCCGACGACGCCGCCGTTTTGGTGACTCATGATAATCGAGTCACCGTGACGACCGATTTTTTCGCTAGTCCCGTGGACGATCCCTATCTAGCGGGTCGCATCGCACTGCTCAATTCGGCCAGCGACTGTTTCGTCATGGGCGCGCAGCCGACCGGAGCACTCGCGATCGTCCAGCTGCCGCTTGGGCATCCGCGTGGGCAGTTGGAAGTGATGCGAGAATTGATGGCGGGAAGCGTCGAAGAGTTGCGAAAAATGGACGCTACCATTGTCGGGGGGCATTCGATCGAAGGGCCTCGCTTGCTGGCGGGGTACACGGTTCTGGGACGACAACTAACCGACCCGATGACCAAGGGAATGCTGAAGCCCGGTGACAATCTTGTTTTGTCAAAGCCGGTTGGCAGCGGGGTCGCACTTGCCGCACTGATGCAGTGTCGCCTTCCGGGAGAAAGCTATTTATCGCTGGTCGACGTGATGCTTCAGAGCAATCAGATCGCCCTGCGTTTGATTACCGAACGGCTGGTCACTGGGATCACAGACGTGACAGGTTTTGGCTTGGCTGGTCATCTGGCGGAAATGCTTGCCAGCAGCAAGTTGTCAGCCGAAATTCGGATGAGCGACATTCCGGTGCTAGACGGCTGTCAGGAACTGATGGACCAAGGGATTGAAAGCACGCTAACTCCCGATAATCGCATCGTTGCCGGCAAGGTTAACCTTCAAATTGCCGACGTCCAATCGACTCGTTTCACCGCTCTGTTCGACCCTCAGACGTGCGGCGGGTTGTTGATGGGAGTCTGCGACTCGAACCTCGCAGCCGTGCAGCGAGTACTTCGGGAAGCCGGATTTGCCGATTCAGCAGTGATCGGCACGGTCGTGCAACCCGACCAAGATCGCAACGAGCTGGTGATCCGATAGTTGGCGGAATTTCCACGTTTACGCACCACACCAAACGCGGTGTTGACGCATTTCGGCAACGACAAAAAAAGCGTCCTGAATTAACAAGACGCTTCTGAGACTCTTTTGGTTGCCAAGCAGTCGCGAATCAATAAGCTACCGGATGAGCATGACTCAACGTCGATTTTACGCGAGCCAAACGAAATCCATTCTGGCAGCTATTGCTGGGCGAGTGATAAAATGATTAACGCTTCGAGAACTGAGTTCCTCGGCGAGCACCATGCAAACCTGGCTTCTTACGTTCTTTCATGCGCGAATCGCGAGTCAAAAACCCACCCTCGCGAAGAGCGTTAAAGTGCTCGGTGTCAAAGTTGACCAACGCACGCGCGATTCCCATCCGACAGGCTCCTGCCTGACCGGTTGTTCCACCGCCAGTAACGGTGATGCGAATGTCGACTCCGCTGGCAGTGCCGGTGGCCGCCAACGTGTCAGTGATCGCTCGCTGGTCCTGCAACACTGGGAAGAAATTTTCCAGAGGCTTGCCATTGATAACGATCGAACCTGCGCCCGACTTGACGCGAACGCGAGCAACCGACGACTTTCGGCGTCCAGTGCCCAACGCTTCACCCGTTTTTTGATCTACTTTTGCCATGAAATCAGAAAATTATAAGAGTCAGAATGAAATGATTTGAAACTGTGCGAGCAATCTTCAGCTCGAACTGACATTACAGGTTGCGAACCTAAGCCTGTTTGGCCGCTTTGTTCGAACGATGAAATGTGAACGGCTCAGGCTCTTGGGCCTGATGAGGATGCTCGTTGCCCGCGTAAATTTTCAGCTTGGACAGCATCTGCCGGCCAACCTTGTTCTTTGGCAACATCCGACGAACCGCGTCGTGCATCACTTTTTCAGGCCGACGCTGAATACGGTCGGATGCGGTTTCGCTACGCTGTCCGGTGTAGCCGGTGTACCAACGGTAAGTCTTTTGATCCCACTTGTTGCCTGTAAACTTGACCTTGTCACAATTGGTCAGGATTACGAAGTCACCCGTGTCGACATTCGGGCCATAATTCGGGCGATGCTTGCCCATCAGAACCATCGCAATATCAGCGGCCATCCGACCAACAATCTGGTCCGTGCCATCGACGATGTACCAGCGTTTTTCCAGTTCGGTGTCAGTCTGTGGGTTGTATGATTTCGTGCCGGGCACAATCGTCTCCAAGCCTGCAAAGGCAATCAGTTGAGCGTGATATGAGGTACTTGATCTGAGGTCGCGTTAAGTCCACTGATCGATCCATGCGGATGCATTAACGCCTGATCAAACGGTCTGCGGCAGCCACTGCAAACAATGGCATGAACCAGCGATTTGGAGAAGCATCCAAGCTGGAACAGTCTCCGGAGCCTCAAAACAGAATCGCAGATTTTAACGACATCGCCTGATAGTCACAAGGGTTAACTGGCCCAATTCGCGGTTGTTTTCCAACGAAAAAGCTCTGTCCAGCGCTGCCACTGTCTCGGCGGCCAGATCAGGTTTGCCGCTGCGAACCGAGGTAACATCGGCAAGGCGAGTGCGACCGGGGACGAGTTCTCGAAAAATCCAATCAGACCCCACAATCGCTTTATTTTAACACGCAAACGCTCGAATCCTTTGAGTTTCGCGGGCTACGCCGGATCCGGTCGGGCTGAGTAACCAATATTCGACCGGTCGGCGATGTCAGGTTCCTCGCACGTTGTCACACCCGGATGTTCCGGTTTGACGCTGGGGTTTGACCAGTACGCGTGTTGGTTGCTGCCCGGTGGATTGCGTTTTCGTCCAGCCACAACTTTGAACCGTCACAAAGCACCAATTTTCCGCAGGGAATCCGACTCAGCCTCAAGGTGATCTCATGCTTGATCGAATGTCTGAAAACTCATTCGTTTCACCCGAAACGGGTCCGTTTGACACGGTGCCATCTGACACGCGCTCCCTTTCAAAGGAGATCAGCGTGTCGGGATTCTCGCTGAACATCGTTCGGGATCCGGAGAGTGACGGATGCGATGCCCCGCCGGCTCAGTTGCCCGTTCCCGCCGATCTGGTTACCGCATTCGCCGAAGCAACCGGTTGGGTGATCGGATTTGAAGAAACGGCGGTCAGCTTCCGCGATCGAACCGCCAACCGGAGCACCAAGCCGACTGGTGGAATGCTCAGAATTGTCGACATGAGCCCGCACTGGCCAGCACAAACTCCGACTGCCCATCGAGCGAAATGTGACCGGTTTGTCGAGTCACTTGACCGAATGATCCAGCCGCTGCTGAAGTCGCAAGCGGCTGTCGAATCAGAGGTTGCCCGATCGGTGTAAACGCTTGGTCTCAAGGAAAGAAAGTTGGGCTGAATTTTGTGAGACGGCCGATAAAGCAGATTCCATTTGTAGAACATTCGCCGAATTGCGAACCGCGACATTCTGGCGATTGGGCAATCGGGGCGGTACGGGTGCGATGGGGGCATATTGACCAACCGCACACAGTCTTCTTAGACTGACGGGCTCGGCACGGTTTGCGGCTGTGGCGGAATTGGCAGACGCGCTAGACTAAGGATCTAGTGACCTATTACTGGTCGTGGAGGTTCAAATCCTCTCAGCCGCACTTCAGGCACAAGGGCTTTCGTCGTCAGTGGCGAGAGCCCTTGTCTCGTTTTACCGTTGACTCTGATGCAATGGATCAACGTTGCAATCGCATTGAGCGATGCATTACACGGTTGCCGCGGCGGCAGGAACACCCGAAGCAAAGGTTGCGGGAGCAGCGGTGACGCGATCCTTGGCTTCCGTAATTCGCTTACGGTTCAATTCATCGTTCGCCTTGGTGTTCGCTTCCACTTTCTCGACGCCATCAGCGGAGATCGACAGTTGCCCGCCTTCTTCGCGCATGATCCACCCTTTCTGCTGAAAGAACCACAGGTGGAAGTTCAGCACCTCTTCGGGAAGCCCTGTCATGTGCTCAAGCGAGCCAGCACCGATGCCTGGCGTTTTCATACTGCGACGGCGTTGCGCATAAAATAAGGCCATCAGCCGTTGGCGGTCGGCGGCGTCACTGCTGAGATGTCCGGTTTCTTGCACCAGAGCGTTGTTCTGATTCTTCTGTTCATCGTAGCTGATGTCGTACGCAGCACGAGCAGCCGGATCGGTCAACGTTTCATACGCTTCAACCAGCCGCGAAAACGTTTTGACATCTCCATGCTCGGAACTGTCCGGATGGTGGCGTTTTGCCAAGTAGCGAAACACACGCTCAAGCGTTGCGGTAGACGCGTTTGGGCTCGCTTCAAGCACTTCGTAGTAGTCGATGAAATCCGGATCGGTAGCCATGGCAATATCAGTTGGAAGGCAAAGGGGGGTAGGGGTGCGTGCGGCTGACAATCAAGTCAACCGCAGCGAGGGTGAATAAACTCTAGGTCGTCGTTTAGGCCCGCGGTGGACCGCCAATCATTCAAGTTGATCATTCTCGGAGTCGGTGTGGTTGCTCCGGCATTACGGGTTATCGCGATTCAAACATGTCGTTCAGGGAAACGCGACCGTCAAGGCTCTTACCGCAATATCAAATTGAATCCCGGCCTATTTGCATCCGTACGTTTTGGGTTGAGAGCCACCAAGGAGGTCGCCAAGGCAAGCCTCCAACCGGGTGGCGAAGGGCTGTTGCCAGCCCCTCGCTCCCACAGACCCGTACGTGCGCGCATTAGCGCATACGGTTCCTCAAAACACGGTTTTGCTGTAGAGCTTCGGCCGGAAGATAGGCCGAGGCCGGACAATACGTGCCGCAGGAAGTGGGTAACGCTTGAGCAACGCATTGAACTTGTCCCAAGTCAGCTCGCGCTGGCGGTTGCGGCGGTTAAGCCACTTGTGCCAGCGACGGTGAACTTCAAACTTGAAACGAGCAATCGCTGCATAGTTTCCCCGAATCCCAAAGTACGCGTAGTGACCATGAAGTTTCTGACGCAGCTTTAATTGCTGCTCGCTAACAGGCAAGTGACGATTCAAGCGACACCACTGGGCGACCTTCGTGATCGCACGAGTGAAACGACTCGAAGAAGTCTTCCGCTTGACGACCCAATTGCCCTGCCGAGACTTGCCCCAGTAGTGGGTGAAGCCCAGTAGGTCAAACGTGCCCGAAGTTCCCTTGCCGGAATTCGAATCGTTCTCGTCCGCCGAACTCGACGGACGCTCGAAACAGACCAACCGAGTTTTCTCCGGGTGGAGCGTCAAACCGTACTTCTCAAAACGCTTCGGCAAGACTTCCATCACGCGGCGGGCGTCACGCTCAGAGCGGAACCCGATCGCGAAATCGTCTGCGAAGCGAATCAGAAAAGCGTCGCTACCAAGCCGCGGCTTCACCACTTCCTCGAACCACACATCCAGCACATAGTGCAGAAACACGTTCGAAAGTAATGGCGAGATCACACCGCCTTGCGGGCTACCGGATTCGGGGAAACTAACGTTCCCGTCTTCCATCACGCCCGCCTTGAGCCACTTGTTGATTAGCTTTTTCAGCACTCCATCATTCACCCGATGCTGGATGAAGTTTCGCAAGAATTTATGATCCAGATGATCGAAAAATTTACGGATATCGACCTCCAAAATCCAGCCGCCTTTGATGTCCATCGTCTGCTTCCAAAGCGATTCCAAAGCCTGGTGGGCCGATCGCTGTCGCCGGAATCCGTACGAACAGTCCAGAAAGTCCTGTTCATAAATCGGGTCCAGCAGCATCACCACCGCACGCTGGAGAATCTTGTCCTCAAGCGTCGGGATGCCAATCGGGCGGACTTCGTCAGTCGAAGTCCCTTTGGGAATGTAGACTCGGCGAACCGGTGGGGCACGATAGCTACCCGACTTGGCACGTTCAAGAAGCCGCTGAAGGTTGCCTTCAAGGTCTTGTTCGTACTCCGCCGCAGTGACGTTGTCGACGCCCGCTGCTCCGGTTTTACGAGTCTGATGATAAGCTTCAAAAAGCCAGTCGAGGTCCACCAAATAGGCCAGAGACGTGAAGGCCATGTCCGGCGATTGCTTCGCCAGCGTGGCTATCCGTTGCTGTTTCGTGGACACTTCAATTGAATTACAACGCATTCAAAGTGTTTCCCAATAACGGGTCCATGTTTCGGTGTCTCGCTTCCCTCGTCCGGGTCCGACTGGGCGTCGTTCCCCGTGCTCACCAGTACTATCAAGACACTATGACTTCCTGCAATCCGTCTCGCTTCGCTTCGTTTTCCTTCGCTCGGCGATACCATACTTGCATCCGGTTCGCTCTGGCAAGTTGGATGCGGTTCTTGCCAGCCGGGAGCTTTGAGTTGACCGCTGCTCCGACGCGGTGGTTGAGTATGGAGATGACAGGACCTCCCAAGTTCCTGGGCGACCCCAATGTTCCGTTTGCTCATGCTCAGACGACTCCGGTGAGACGACAGGTTCCAGACCGTGACGTTCGTGAACGTCGTTTCAGAACTGCCGCATGGCCCCCGCTAAGGGAACGACAAAGGCTCTCACGTGGAACAAGACTTTCGAAGCTCAATCACATGGCTTTCGGACTGGCTGTCTACGCTTCGTCGAGAGGGTTACCAAAATGTCGTCGCAACTCACTTTGCGTTACGCAACAACAACTCGACGCAAGACTCGCTTCTGGCCGTTGGTCAGACGCTACCAGACGGGATTCACACCCGCAGGGTCACTATCAAAGGTTTCAGATTTCATGTCAATTCATTTCATCTTCCCCCTTCGCCAAGCTTCTTGGCGCAA
>CALFWL010000018.1 GCA_937928215.1 uncultured Pirellulaceae bacterium
TTTCGAGATCTCAATCGGTGATCCGCAGATCGATTGAATACGGATTGAAGCATCGTGAGGAAACGCTTGAATCGATGCGAAAATACGCGATCGAGTTCACCGACGACGTGCTCTTTCAACACGTCGATCTCTATGTGAACAGCTGGACGCTGGACCTTGGTACGGTCGGGCGATCCGCACTCCAGCAGCTTTCCGACAAAGCTGGTCAACTGGGAATCATCGCTCAACCCCAGCCGCTTAACGTCTGGAGTTGCGGATAACTAACAATGTTATCCGACGTCAACTGATTCCCTAGCAACTGCTTCCTGCTTCAAAAGAAGCTTACCCGCGGTTGAATATTGCCATGTTGAACTGGCCAGTCGAGCTGCCCTTTCCATCGACAGACACATAGAAAGTTTCGCCCGCGGCAGCCGAGAAGAATACTCTCGAATTTGTTCCAAAGAAATCGTCATTCGAAGCGATCCGCTGGCCAGCAGAGTTGTATACGGAAACGATTGTGTCGAGATTGTTACTAACACCATTGACTCGAATCACGTACTGTTTCGAGAAGCGGGTCGCAGTGAAAAAGAACATGTCTCGATCTTGACTGGTCGTGATGACTCCCGAACCGAATGCCGTACCGGCGGGCGACAGGCTGATCCCGGTCGAGTTGTTCAAAAACCCTCCATGATCGTCTCTTGCTACGAGTGTCCGGAAATTTGACCATGTATTGAACCCACCCGTGCTGCGATCTCCGCTGGCCGACACGGCGATGTAGTAAGTGCCGGGAAGAAATTGAAAATCTAGACCGGAGTTGAGCGTCCCGTTAAAGTTGTCATTGTACGCGATGCTGCGTCCGAAACTGTCAAACACCTGCACTTCGGGATTCAAGCCGTTGAACCCGTTCACTCGAATGAATGCGGTGCCGCGTTCTTCGGTCGTTACTTGAAACACGTCTCTATCGACCGGCGCGGAGATACGCCCGCTCTGGCGACCAGTTCCATTGTTTTCCAGATCGTAAATCGATGCTTTCGCGTCCACGGTGTCCGCATGGTCATCGGGGATTACGACGCCAAACGTTTTCAGGCTGCTCCAGACGAAGAAATCTCCCGCCTGGGCGTCGTTCAACGCTCCGACAGAAAAATAATAAGTTCCCGGCTGAACCGACGCGGCAACGCGACTGTTGGTTCCATCAAAATTATCGTTCTGGGTTAGCAGTAAGCCATCGGAGTTATACATCCTCAGATAGGTGTCGACTGGCTCCGCTCCGTTGACACGAAACACGACAAAGCCCTGCTGGCGGAACTGCATTCTGAATACGTCACGATCACCGAGACGTTGGAGACGCCCGCCCGTTCGCACCGTTCCGTCGGCGCCATGTCGGACAAACGTGGCAGACGCGTCTGGAAGGTCGCCGTGTTCGTCACGACCATTGATTACTGAGTTAATGTAATCAATAAAGATATCAACCCGAATGTCGAACGAATTGTCTCCAAAACCTGCGTCGAACTGGGTTCCTCCCGACGTGATGCCGGCAACGTGAAGCGTTCCATTGACATCAATAAATGCGGGGCCACCGCTATCGCCCGGAGCGGTATTGGATTCTGGCGGATCTTGGTTGTCCTCGAAGTTCCAACGAATGTGCTGGTCGGTTACCTGGTCAATGTCGGTAACGCCAAATCGTTTGGTGCCAAAGTCCGGTGTAAAGCCATCGGCGCCCGTGCCACCGCCGCCGAATCCAACCAACGTTAATTGCTGTCCAACAACCGGCGTTGTCCGGTAAAGCGGTGAAGGTGTAATTCCAAGCACCGGACGATCCAGTTCGTAGACCGCAATGTCCCATCCTGCCGCGAAATTAAAGTCGTCATATAACGGATGAACTTCAACACGAGTCGTTCCATAGGTTTGGCCACCAACCTCAAACGTTCCTTGATTGTCGGGGAGTTTAATGTTCCCTCCGGCGACACAATGTGCGGCGGTCAGAACATAAGTTGGTGCGATCAGCGTCCCAGTACAGAACCCGCCGTTCAAGTCGCCGACGATACCGACCGAGGGATACGGATCGTTCTGTAGATCCACATCCGTTCCATCCACAATCCTTTGGACTGGAGGATTGCTGGTGATCACGGGTGCGACGATGGGGCGATCAACGGCGTGCGGCGAATAAGCCGGGCCCGCAACATCGCCCGCTAGCATCTTGCGGTCTTCGAGCGACTGGTACGAACCGGAAACTCGATTGGACCGATTGGCTCGATCACGCTTGCGAACGGACTGGCTTTTTTTGCTACGGAATAGTTTGTCGATGGGCATCTCAGGAAAACCTTTTGTCCAGCGGGTTGCGCGAACCTGAACCGGGCAACGGTGCTGGCTCAATTTCAAGGCAGCACCAACTTGTCGAGGCTCTGCCTAGGACTCGCGATTTCAATCTCTTCGAGCGTTAATTCTAACCAAGTATCGCGACTGACGCAGCATCCGTTTTTGGCACGATGTACGGATTCATACAATTTTTCACTCGGTAAAATCGCATCGTTCTGCCGCGCAACTCGACCCTGATGAACAGAAACCGAGTGTGGCATAGGCACATTCGGCTCACTCCACACAATAGCGTCACGTGATATGCGTCTCGTGATATCAAAACCTCGCCACGAAGCGGCCTCCCTATCTTCGATTTTCACGGATCAACCATGAAAATCGGACCATCCGACTACTGTTTCTCAGTCGTGAACGAATTACCTGCTGGCCATTTCACATCCAGTTTGGCCAAGGTCTTGTTCCTTCTGCCCGGCCAAGCTCAACCCGAGCGATGTCATGGACTTCGGGAAATTTTCCGGGCATGAACTCGCCCGCCAATTCTGTCGATGAGGCGAAACTCAGAACCGCTCGAACGTAGCGGATCGCCGAAGCCGGCCGGAGAAGAAGTTTCGCAGCAGGAAGCCGTTGTCAGGCGACGAATCTAAAGACACAGCAATGGTGATTTCCGTAGTCTCTCGCGTCAAAATGTGTGGCGTGATCTCAATTTCTGGATTTGAGATCCCCATTATCGAAAGTGACTCTCGGATCACTTGATCAACATCCTCAGCAGATGCCGTGGAAATTGACGCCTCCCGCCCGCCTTCGATCGTTGCGGTGATGAGTGCTCCATCGATCTTGAGCAAGGTCGAAACCTCAATCAAGCCAAAGGTGAACAACAATGCGATTGGAGCAACAACTGCAAATTCAACAGCGGTTGTCCCTCGACGAGCCGTACGATGCGATTTCATGGTAAGCAACTAGCCTG
>CALFWL010000019.1 GCA_937928215.1 uncultured Pirellulaceae bacterium
AGAGCTCGGTGCTCTGCTGCGGCGTGAAGGTCTACGCAGCACGACGCTCTCTCGCTGGCGACATCAACTTCAGGAGTCATCTTGCGTGTTGAGTGAGCTGTTCCTTTCGATGGGCGACCGCTTCACGCTTGGTGGCAAAGGTCTTGAAACGTTGCCGTCCATCCTCCTGCCATGTTGCTACCCAGCGACCGTACGGATTTCGGCTGACCCCGGTGACACCCGACGAGTTGTTTCGCGCTTTGGAACGAGGGCCTGTCTTCCAACGACGTTCGCCCAGTTCTTGCAATTGATCGTCACGCCAGCGTGTAGCGGCCTGTAGCGATTTTCGGACACCACCATCGGAAAAACGGAAGTAGCGAGAATATTCCACTCCATCGCGTACGATACGGACGGTCCATCCGAGCGGACTGCGGCTGATATTGGTTCGTTTTGTCATGTGACGGATGATCGAATGATTCTGTTGGAATTGGACGAATTGTGAGCGTGATACCTTGGGCACCGGAATTTACTGGGATTCTGAGAGCTGGACCGGTAGCCTGAACCCTGCTGGCCCGGTTCGGTTAGCGTTGATACCAGCCGCCGGGGCGGGAATTCAGGATATCAAAGCGACGGGTTATCCAGAATACCCAGAAGGATCCGAAGCGGCGGTTCAGGTAGGGATCGACGTGGTTCTGGCATTGCAGCTGACCTTTGATTTTTCAAGGTCTGTCGACTATTCTAGGAGATTCAGATTTTTAACCCGTTCCATGCTGACCCACAATCTGCAAGTCTGAGCAATGGCCACCTCGACCACCACGCTGAATCCTGCCGCAAGCGACGCAGTATCTTCTTCTCAGTGGATGAAAATTGTGTTGCCTTATGCGATCGCAATTGCGTCTCAGATTCCGATGTTGTTGCTGTATTTTCGCGACCTGATGGGACTGCCTCACTACCAGTTCTTCCCATTTGCGGTGCTGGCGACGGCCATGTTTGCTTACCTTCGCTGGCCGCGAGACATGCAAGACCCGTTCCGCCGAAGTTGGGCAAGTAACGTGTTGCTTGCCGGCGGCTTGCTCTGTGGGTTGGTCACTATTCTTTTTCAGTCACAGTGGTTCGCGGCGTTAAGCGTCATGCTGTTGGTCGCCAGCCTGCTGACGCGAACGACCGATAGCGAGACGCTCGGGAGCCTTGGGGTTGCATCGCTTCCTTTCTTCACCTGCCTGATATTACCGATGCGTTTTGATACTCGGCTGATCGTCTGGTTGCAGCGAGTCAGTTCCTCCGTCACCAGCATGATCTTGGACCTGATGGGATTGAAGCATTACAAGAGCGGGACTGTGATCGAGGTCCCCGGCACCAAGGGCTATGGAATCGAAGAGATGTGCAGTGGTGTGCAATCTTTTTTCACACTGCTCTTCTTTGCAGTGGTGCTGATCGTGTTCTTTCGCAGAGCACAAACGAACGTCTATCAATTCCTCGTTGGAGCGGCGCTCGCTTTATTGACCACGGTGATTGGTGTCATGGTCGGAATACCCATATTGTATCTGATCGCAGGTGCCATGCTGTTGTACGGCTTGGCAGGAATCAGTGCCACGCTGTTGATTCTGGCATCGGTGTTGTGGGCCATCTTCATGAACACGGTTCGGATCGTGACGATTCCGATCGCGGAGCAGTGGTTCGGTATTGACCTTGCAGAAGGCATCCAGCACGATCTGTTGGGGTACGCGGTTCTGGTCACTGGAATCTTGTTGCTATTCAGCACTGATCAGTTGATTCAGTTTGCGATGGGACCGCAGGATCCTGACGGCGGTGTCTTTGAGCGTTTGGCGAAGTCACTTGATAAGAACAAGAAAACATCCAAGCGAAAGCGTCGTAGTGTCTCGCCGATGACCAAGGGACTGATTTGGACGACAGCGGCCGTATTGGCCATATGTGGTGTGGTTCAAGTGGGCCAAGTTGGTACGGCGTTGGCGGATCCGCAAACGAAAATTCATTTCTTCGACCCTAATGTGACGGTGCCGTTTGAGGAAGGCGATATCCCCGACGAGATTGCCAACTGGCGAAAAATCGACTACCGGAATGAGGTCCGAAATCGTAGTGCAGACCTTGGCTTGAGATCAGACGGTTGGCAGTTCCGTGCTCCACGTTGTGCGCCTTACGTTTCGTTTGATCAGACGTTCCCAGGCTGGCACGAGTTGACCACGTGTTATGGAAACGCGGATTGGAAGTTGCTCAATCGACAGCGAATCGAACCCGGTTCTGGGGTGGCTCAGACCGAGGAACAACCATGGGCCTATGTCGAAGCGACTTTTGAGAAGGAAACGGGTGAGCATGCGTATCTGCTGTTCAGCATTTTCGATTCTCGTGGCCAGTCGATTGACCCTCCTGCCAGTTGGGGTGGATTCGGTTCGCTGCTGATTCGGCTCCAAGGACGGATGGCTCACAAGTGGCGATCAGCGTTGTTCCAGAGCGAAGCTTACCAGACGCAAGTCTTTGTTCAGACGAACGGCCCAATCAGTGACGACCTTCGAACCGAAGTGCGAGATCGCTATTTGGTTGTTCGAGAAGCGATCCGACAGCGATTTCTAGAAAAGCAACAACTCTCGCCCGCGACAGATTCTGCTCGGGTCAATGTTCCTCAGTCACCCCCCGCATCACTTCAGTCACCTGAATCACCTGCGATTGAGGATGTGTTTGGTGAGCCGGCTGACGGCTCAGACAGTACTGAGTTTCCGTTTTAATTTGTTAGCAAATTACTGACTCGACAGACCACTGACTCGATCGCTGCCCGTCTTTCCATTCGTCCAGAAGAATCCAACGTGTCAACTGCCCAATCTTCCGATCAGTCAGCTTCACCGCTAATCTTTGCCGTCCCTTACCTAGTGGGAGTGCTGGTTCAATTGCCCCTGCTGATTGGCTACATGGCGGATCTTGCTGCCAGGCCGCACTACGCGTTATATCTGATCGGTATTCTGGCAGCGATTGCAGTGGCAGCGATCCAGTGGCCGCGAGGTCAATCGAATATTCACCGGGCGACCATTAAATCAACCTTGCTTGCGGTCGTCGCTGTGATTGTCGGCGTTGCCGGTGGCGTTCTTGGCGAGACTTGGTTTGCCTTTTGCAGCGTCGTGCTTTTGGTTGCCAGTTATCTGTCGGCGACGGTCAATCGCGAAGGCCTGCATAGCATCGGCTATGCTGTGCTGCCGTTGGTTGCCTTTGTCCGACCACCATTGAATTGGGATCTGGGTATCAATGCTCGATTGCAGGAATATTCGATCGAATTGGCCAGCAGATTCATGTCGATCATCAGTCCCTCGCTTGCCCACACTCGTACGGGTTCTGCTTTTGAGTTTCCCGGCAAAGAATCGTTCTCTCATGTCGATTCGTTGATCGGAATTGGATCCTTGTACTCGCTGATTCTTGTTGCGATGGTTTATGTCGCGATCAATCGACGAAGGCTTTTTCAAGCGCTGCTGTTGGTGCTGAGTTGTTTTCTGTGGACCGTCGTGTTGAATACGGTCTACCTGATGCTACTGCCAACATTGAACTACTTTCTGGAAATCGAGCTAGGCTCCGGGACCGTCAACCACAACATGATTCGCGTGCTGCTGCTGCTAGGCACGGCGTTAATGATCTTCAGCACGGGCGAGTTTCTAAACTTTGCCTTCAGCCCGGTCGATCCTGAGATTGGTCGGTCCTACGAGTTTGGCCGATTCATTACGGCCGTCTGGAATAACCTGCTGGCTGGACGGCCATTTATCAACGAAACTGGGCAGGTTGTCGGGCGGGCCCCTGCAAGGATCACAAGCCATCCAGCCGCGATGCCGATCAGATGGGCAATGGCTGGCTTGCTGGTCGTTGCCGGTGTTTTCTCGCTGATCTCATCGCGTTCCTTCGAGAGTATCAGTCAGAACGATATCGTTACATTGACCGCAACTGATATGCCGGAAACCATCGATGATTGGGCCGTTGTCAAAAACAAGTTTCGAATCGAAACGTTTCCCGGATCGGGCACCGAGGGGTTTGAAAAAGAAACGTGGGTATATCAGTCACCTGATCTGACCGCTCAGGGTTCCATTGCAGAACCTTTTAACATGTGGTTTGAGCTTCCGAAGCTCCATCACGTCCGGCAGTGGAAAACGAATCAACGCGAGGTTGTCACACCCGCTGACGAGTCCGCTCCTTGGCGGTATGTGAAGGCCGACATGTCGCTTGACACTGGGGAGCACCAGCGAATTCTGTTTTGCTATTTCGACTCCGCCGGACAGCCAGTGACTCCTGCTGCAAGCGATTCCGTGGCCGATCAGTTGGCAGCGGCAAGGTTGGACGTTCAAGCACCTTTGTTTCAAGTGTCTTTGACTCACTCTCACTTCAACGCAATGACCCCGGAAACGGAACGTGCACTGGCCGAACTGTTCTTGGAATTCCGTCAGGCTGCACGCGATCGCATATTACGCGGCTCAACAACGACCGCAAGCCCTGAGCCTGAACAGGTGACGACAACGGAAGTCAACTGATTGTCGTGGATTGTTGCAGCGCTAGGACGTCGAACTGAACTGCTCATTGCTGGTCGTTCATGCCAGTCAAACGCCTCGAAAACGACGTTGAAACGACTCAATTTTGAAAGCACATCAATTGGCTGGCGGTTCGGAAGATAATCCTGTTCTTCGCGATCATCGGAGTGGCTCTTGTTGCGTGGCCAAGCGAAAATTTGCTGACTTGCTCGAACGCTTTGGCCGCCCTGACCACAAACACGGTCCCTTCCTCGTCCACGGCGTAAATATGGGTTCCATTGGCAACCGGAGAAGCTGAAAAACCAGACGACAATCGCTCTTTCCAGTAGAGCTTCCCCGTCTTCAAGTCGACGCACTGAGCAATCCCTTTATCAGTGAAGATAAACAACAAGTCGTCAATAGCGACGGGGCAGGGCACGTAGTTCGACGCACGAACCGTGTACTCGGGCTGGACGTTATCACGATTTCTCGATTCGCCTGACGCAAATTTCGACGGCTTGATGGTGACTAGGTAGTTGCCACCTCCGCCCGATCCACAGCTTCCGATCAACAAATCTTCCACGACCAAGGGCGTGGCGACGACGCGCATCTTGAACGGCAATGCGGACCAGTTTTTGATGCCGGTCGCCGGATCGACGCAGTAAAACCCGTCACCCGTATTGCAGTTCACCAACTGCTCCTTGCCATCGGCGTCCTTCCAGATGCAGGGTACACCATAGCAAACTCGGCGAGTCGTCAGGTCCAGCGACCAAACGTCTTCGCCCGTCATTCGATTCACGGCAATCAATCGGCTCCTGCCTGGAGCAACCCCGGCGGGCAATCGCTCCTTCGACTGCGAGTTGCACATAACCACCAGATCGCCATGAACCATCGGCGACGCACCAAACCCGTGGGATGAAACGAAGCGACCGAAGTCTCGCCGCCAGATTTCCTGCCCTTCATGGTCAAGTGCCACCAGAAAAGTATGATCGGGATCCGCGAAGCACACGTAGACATAGTCTTGGTCAACCGCTGGAGTGCTCGCGGCAAAAGTGTTGCGGTCGTGCAAGTGGTACGGTGTGGATTCGAACAGCTTGATCCAGTTTTCGGATCCATCGTCGATCGACAGACACTGGACGCGGATCTCAGCCGATTCCATATCGCAGCTGGTTACGAAGATCCGGTCACCCCACGCAACCGGGCAACTGGAACCGACACCGGCCAGATCTGTTGTCCAGTCGGGTTCCTTCAACTTTGTCGGCAGGTCCGCATCGGCAACAACACCTGTGCCGTTCGGGCCTCGAAATCGAGTCCATTCTTGGGCCATGGTCGACGCATCAGCGCAAAACAACAAGAACAGCAAAGCAGAAACGAACGCGACTGACGGCATGATGGCTCCTTGATAAAGAAGCGCCCATCATAACAAAAATGCCCTTCAATGTCTGACAAGTTCGGGAGTATCAGGACTTCTGAAACGAAGGAGCGTACGACAAATA
>CALFWL010000020.1 GCA_937928215.1 uncultured Pirellulaceae bacterium
TTCCTTCGATTTTGGTTCAATGCGAAAAATCTCAGGGGGTTTGGGGGACTGGTCCCCCAAGAATTCCCCAACATTTTAAATTCTTGTTTTAGGAATAACAAAGGTCACCCCTCGCTCCAATTCACGCTGAACCAATACAATCCGTTTCTGCTCGAAAATGAGTCGCGCGACCGAGTTTGTTGCGAGTGTTACGAAATGAGTTTTCGATGGAGCGTGTTCGGAACTTCCAAACCGTGTGATCTCGGAGGCTCCGATGGCAAATCGTTTAGTTCGACTTTCGCAGAAATTGATTTTACTCGCGTTTTTGGCGATTTCTGATCTGCCATTTTCGAGGCAAGCGTCGACGATTCCCCAAAAAAACAGCCTTCGCGTAGCGGGATTATGAAAAAGTGCGAAAGACGAACTTAGGTATGGACAAATTACCCGCAATTAAGCAACGCAGGCTACTCTCAACGGCGGATCGCAAAAACGCTCGGCTTCTCACGCGGAGCCGTTGTGCGTCACTTGGCCTCGTTTGGCTCCAGCAGTACCAAGGCGCAAACCGGCTCCGCCGCTGAAGCGCAAACCGGGTCGCCCGATCCAAACTGTCACCAACTGTTCCGACGGTCCTTATTTGCAGTCCGGACTTGAGGCCGATGATTCAAGCTTCACAGTTAATTCGTGATACGCGTTGACCCGTTCGTAGTCGGCTTCTTTCTCGACCTTGCGACGCTCGGAAACGATCGTGATCGCAGAAATCATTTCGGTCAGTTTCTTGAACAATCCCCGGATGATCACTCTCGCATGAGCGGCACCCGGACAATTATGAACGCCTTTGCCGAAGGCGATATGCGGGTTCGGCTTCCGGTCAATCTGAAACTGCTCAGGATCGTCGAAAACGCTGTCGTCGAAATTAGCAGCGGCCCAATTGAGCGAAACAAGATTCCCGGCTGGTACATCAACACCATGCACGCTGGTGTCGACCGGGCAGATCCTAGCAAGATGCGTTACCGGTGAAGCAAATCGGAAAAGCTCCTCCGAAGCCGTAATGATCAGCTTTGGATTGGCTCGCATCGCGATTAGCGCGCTGGGTTGATCGGCCAACAAGCCGAACGCTGTGGCGACTGAGTTGATAATCGTGTCACGACCGCCTGCGAATGCGATGTTGGCATAGCCTTGCATTTCTTCCCGAGTCAAAGGTCGGCCATCAAAACGAGCTTTGACCAACGCGGAGAAAAAGTCATCTCCCGGATCGGATTCCGCCTGATCGAAAAGCGAATTGGTGTACGCTTCCATCTCAGCTCCCTTGGAGACTCCGCTTTCGTCGCGAAAAACATGAGTCCCCCAAGTGATCCAGATTTCAGCTTCGGACTCCGGCATGTTCAGCAAATACGTCAGCGCACGAGACTGTAGAGGAATCGCGAACTGCCGGACGATTTCAATTGAGTCTCGCTTCAATGCGTCGACCAGCAACTCCTCGATCAGGTTCTCAATCCGTTGGACGTATGCCGGTTCCAATGGACGTCGAAAAAACGGATCGATGAGCCGGCGGTACTCTGCATGAACGGGAGGATCGACCTCCAGCGGATACTGCCTGACCGTTCGTACGTCCTCCTCACGCGGGATCGGAACACGAAACGGTGCGTCGGAACTGAAGGTTGCATGGTCTCGAGCGGCGGTGCGGACGGCTTTGTGGCCGACCAACATGGCGACCGGTTCTCCATCGAACTCCGTCTCAAGGACCGGAGACTTGCGACGCGCTTCTTTGAATGGATCACGGTAAGGGCATTCTGGCATGAGCCACCTCGCAAGATGAAGCCAGGAAAAAACTACAACGGCACAACGTCAACGACTAGCCCATCCAGATCGTCCGTTAACTCAACCTGACATCCAAGCCGACTACGTTCGTCTGTGCCGTCTTCTTCGTCCAGCATATCTTGCTCAGCTTCTTCCGCCTTGCCAACCTTACCAAGCCACTCGGGTCGAATCTTGACGTGACAGGTGCAACACGCGCAAACACCGCCGCACGCACCTTCAATCTCATCGACGCCGTTGGCGGTTGCAATTTCCATCAACGAACCGTTTGCGTCTGAGATTGAGACTTCTGTACCATCGGTAGTCACAAAGGTAACTTTTGCCATTTTCACTTTGCCTGTTGAGCCGTTGCCGATTTGTTTTACGGGATCAATCGCTCGCCCAGCTTTGCAGCGACAGAACCAACCATTGGAACTACATGATTCGATGTTGAGCAATCCGGTCCCAGTCGATTTCGACGCCATGCCCCGGTCGATCGGACGCGTACGCGTAACCGTCCCGGATTTCCATCGGGTGGATCAGAAAATCATCGATTCGGAACGCATGAATTTCCAGCAGGGACGCATTCGGAATCGCTGCTAGGCAACTGACGTGCATCTCCTGAATGCCGTGCGTTGTCAGGTTGCGATTGTACGCTTCGGCGATGTGTGCGACTTTCATCAAGGCTGAAATTCCTCCCAGATTGGAAATGTCAGCATCCGGAAAAGAGATTCCTCCCACCGAAATCATCTGCTTGAACTCATAGATCGAGTGCAGATTTTCTCCACTGGCAACCGGAATCGGACCCTCCATTTCGATCCGACGATTGCCTTCAACATCATCCGGAATGATGGGCTCTTCAATCCAGTAAAGATTGTACTGCTCGAACGCGCGAACTGCCCGGAGAGCCTGCTCGACGCTCCACTTCATGTTCACGTCGACCATCAATTTTCTGTCGGGACCGAGAAACTCACGCACCGCTGCGATCCGCTCACATTCTTGAGCAATCGAATCCCGACCAATTTTGATCTTGATCGCGTTGATCCCAGCGTCCAGGAAGCCCTGCGTCTGCGCGAGCAGTTCGTCAATGCTCATGTCAAAATCAATGCCGCCGCCGTACGCTTCGACTTTGTTGTCGTGCCCGCCGAGGAAACGCCAGAGAGGTTCCGCTGCAAGTCGTGCTTTCAAATCCCACAGGGCGTTGTCAATCGCCGAAAGCCCAAACACGGCAATGCCACTGCGGCCAACGTAGTGCAACGCCCACCACATCTTTTGCCAGAGCTGTTCAATTCGACGAGGATCTTCGCCAACCAGAATTGGCGCGAGGTTGTCCTTGATTAAAGTGGCAATCGAAGTGCCGCCGACCTGACCTACGCTGTACGTGTAGCCCATCCCGGTCGCACCGTCCTCGGTCATGATTTTAACAACCACCAGCGAGAACTCACGTTGCACCCCGTGGACGGCATCGGCCAACGGCTTGGCCAGAGGGACGTGATAAAGTTCAGTTTCGACCGATCGAAT
This sequence comes from uncultured Pirellulaceae bacterium, assembly GCA_937928215.1. Lineage (GTDB taxonomy): Bacteria > Planctomycetota > Planctomycetia > Pirellulales > Pirellulaceae > Mariniblastus. The sequence goes on from CALFWL010000020.1 coordinate 3,295, forward strand.
TTTCATCTCGCGAGGATAACTGACGGCGGACGCATCTGACAGACTGGTTCGATTTAACATGACTGATTTATCTCTGATCTAATCTGCAAAGTTGACATACATGGTTTTCTTTTCCAGGTAATTTTCCAATCCGTACCTGCCGTCTTCTCCACCCGTACCGCTGAGTTTATATCCGTTGTGGAAACCTTGACGCTGCTCGCCCATCGGACGATTAACGTAAATTTCTCCAAATTCCAACTCCAACACCGCTCGCTGGATGAGCCGCATGTCTCGAGTAAACAGGAACGCCGCCAAGCCGTAGTCGCTATCGTTGGCCAGCTTCAATGCTTCTTCATAACAGCCAACCTTCATGATAGGGCTGACGACGCCAAACACTTCTTCCCGCATGACTTCCATGTTATTGTTGCAGTTGGTCAAAATGGTTGGCTCGTACCAGTGACCTTTTTCGAACTGCTTGCCGTCAGGGCGTTTCCCGCCCAACGCCACTTCGGCTCCAGCTTCGACCGCTTGATTGACAATCTTCTCAAGCTGATCCGTCTCATGGGCGTTCACCTTCGGTCCGATATCGGTTCCCTCGACCATTGGGTCGCCAATTTTTAGCTTGGCCACGGCTGCCGTGTACTTTTCCAAGAACTGATCGTAGACCGCATCGTGAATGTAAAAGCGTTCCGGACAAGTGCAGACCTGACCGCTGTTCAAGTGCCGGGACACAACCGCTGCATCCACGGCTTTGTCGACATCACCGTCTTCTAGCAAGATAAACGGCGCTTTTCCTCCCAGTTCCAAGCGGACAGCAATCAAACGTTCCGCAGCTTTCTTGAAAATCTCCTGCCCCGTCGCGCTGGAACCCGTCATGGTCACCAGTCGAGTAATCGGATTGGTAACCAGTTCTTCTCCCATCGTCGAACCGCCGCCGGTCACCAGATTCAGAACGCCATCGGGAATTCCTGCTTGCTTGGCAAGTTCGCCCAATGCGAGCACCGCGACGGGTGTCACTGACGGCGGTTTGACGACCATCACGTTGCCAGTTGTTAGTGCAGGGCCAATTTTGCGACACGCCAAAGCGAGCGGAAAGTTCCACGCCGCGATCCCAACCGTGACTCCGTAAGGAATCTTGTGAATCATAATGTGCTCGCCCGGTAAATCGGACGGGAGAATATCCCCCTCGATTCGACGGGCCGCTTGAGCCGGAAAGTTGATGAAGTCGGCCGACACGTCAACTTCGCCCAACGCCAACGCGTACGTCTTGCCCATCTCTTGAGTCAGAATTTTCGCCAGACGTTCGCGGTTTTCTCGAATCAGATCGGCGAACTTGGACAAGATCGCACCGCGTTCGACCGCCGGCTTGGCTGCCCACCCAGGCTGAGCGGCTTCCGCGGTTTCCAGCGCTAACTGGGCGTCTTCGATTGCGCCAGCTGGAACGGAATACAGCACTTCTTCGGTCGTCGGGCTGGCGACATCGATCGTCTTCCCGGACGACGCGTCCTTCCACTGCCCATTGATATACATCCGATAGTGTTCGCGTCCATCAATGGATTCTGTCATCGCAATCATGGTTTTGTCTTTGTGTAAAAATGAATCTCTGTATTTTTCGAGAGCCCTGTTAAGCCCTGTGGACATTGCGTCGCGTGTCATCGGATAAAAATTTGGCCCGCCGAGCAAGTGGTTTAGCAAATGCTGAATCACTACCGCCCCATCCACCCACCATCCACAAGCAACGTCGTGCCGTGAACATAATTGGCAGCGTCGGAAGCAAGAAACACAACTGGCCCCTTGAAATCTTCTGGCTCTCCCCATCGACCGGCAGGAATTCGAGCAAGAATCTGTTCGCTGCGAACCGGGTCGTTTCGCAACGCTTCGGTGTTGTCGGTCGCGATGTACCCGGGAGCGATCGCGTTCACGTTAACGCCCTTGCCCGCCCACTCGTTCGCCAACGCCATGGTCAATTGGCCGATACCTCCTTTGCTGGCAGCATATCCGGGAACCGTGATGCCACCTTGATAGGTCAGCAGTGACGCGGTGAAAATGATTTTCCCGCTGCCACGCTCGATCATTTCCTTGCCCAGCTCACGCGAAAGCACAAACTGAGCGTTGAGGTTTACTTCGATCACTTTGTCCCAGTACTCGTCAGGGTGCTCAGCTGCCGGTTTGCGAAGAATCGTGCCAGCGTTGTTAACCAGAATATCGATCCGCGGAAAATCAGATTTCACTTGTTCGATAAAGCCATACAGCGCTTTTCGATCAGAGAAGTCACACTGGTAAGGTGTGAACGATCGTCCCAAGGCCGTCACTTCGCTTTCGACTTCGCTGCCGCTCGATTCCAAAGAAGCGGAGACGCCAATGATGTTGGATCCTGCTTCCGCAAGTCCCACGGCCATGGCTTTGCCAATACCGCGTTTGCAACCTGTGACGACGGCTGTTTTTCCGGAAAGATCGAATGGATGAGCTTGAGGCATAGTGTTTTGTTGGCAGTGTATCGAGTAGTTATTTTGAAAACCGCGACGCGGTGTGAAAAAGACTGATGCAAGCACCCGTCCATCAGTTTTCTGGCATCAAGATTACAAATGACGCGAGAATAGGTGGCTATACTTTTTCAAGTGATGTCAAGGACCGAGCGGTTTATCAAAGTTGTCTTTCGCTCCGCCAATGCAACGCTTCACGCGACTCTCACGGAGCGAAAGGCGACATTTATTGGTTGCACGTTCCCAAGTTACTTTATCGCGGGTGCTTACTCAGTTGCAATTGATCAGAAATTTGATCCCATCAGGATTGGCATCGATTGCTTCAAACGTTTCTTGGACCTTGTCGATCGGATTGATTTGAGTAATCAGCTGGTCCAAGTGCAGCTTGCCATCGGCGGCCAATTGAATCGCCTCATCAAAATCCTGCTCTTCATACAACCGAGCACCAATCATCTTGATCTCGGACCAGAAAAACTTGAACAGGTTGACTGGCTTGGGCTGAGGATGAATCGCCACCATCACGATTCGGCCTCGCACGTTAGGTAATTCGGTCATGGCTTCAACTCCGGCCGCCGATCCGGACACTTCAAAAACGCAATCCGCCATTTTACCATCCGTCAGCTTTCCGACAGCTTCGGCGAGGTTTTTCTGGGTTGGATTGACAGCCGTGATGCCCAGCGTTTCGGCCAGATCAAGTCGAGATTGATTTACCTCTGATAGAATCACTCGGGCACCTTTTTGAATCGCAACCAGTGCAATCAGTAAACCAATCGGGCCTCCACCGATCACGACGCAAGTTTCACCTGATTTGACTTCGCCTAGGCGAACATCATGGCAAGCGACTGCGGCCGGTTCGATCATCGCGCCGTGCTCTAGGCTCAGTGATTCCGGCAGCGGATGCAATGTGTAAGCGGGTACCGTCCATGACGACTGCATTCCGCCGGGCATATCGATGCCGATGAATTTCAGGTTCTTGCCGACGTGTTTGAAACCATTGTCGAAATCGGCGGGCTGACCGAAGTGCAGCGGTCGCACGGCAACTCGATCGCCAACCGCCACGCTCGAAACACCATCTCCCAGTTCGGCAACTGTCGCGGAAACCTCATGGCCAATGATCTGTGGCATGCTGACTCGTTGATCCATCGCTCCATGAAAGATGTGGATGTCCGTGCCACAGATTCCGCAGAAAGCGACCTCCAGACGAGCCTCTCCGGCCGCCGGCTTGATCGCTTCGCTGCTTCCGACACCGACGGTACGATCGCCGCGATATTCCGCTGATTTCATGTTAGATCTGGTAGAAAATGTAGATTGTCGCGCTCGATGTACTCTGGGAGATCGCCATCGAGTGTCGGATGAAGAGCCGGATTAAACAGGCAGGAACTTGGTTGGACGACCACCCGCAATTCAGGCCCAACTGAATCGGTAAACCGTCGTTTCGTCGTAAGTTTCGTCAGGCTGTAGAACACTTCTGGGCGCGCCGTCAATGTTGGGTCCGTTGGGATACTTGGATGTCTCAATGCAGAATCCGCGAAACTGTCCGAACTGAGCGCCACTTTCTCGTTTCAGATTGTCGGACGTGTACCGCCCAGTGTATAGCAGCGTGCCGGGTTCGGTTGAACGGACCTCAAGTCGCCGTCCAGTCGTCGGCTCGCTTACTTCCGCGATCTTTTCGAGAGAGCCTGTCGCGTTATCGAACGCGTAAAAATGCTCGAAGCCCATCGGCAGTTTGTCAAACGCATCACCGATTCGTTTAGGCTGATTGAAATCTGCCGCCGTTCCTGAAACCATTTCTTCCTGACCGGCGGGTACGTTCGTTTCGTCCGGCACCAAGATTCGATCGCTGAAAAGTTGGAGCACGTGGTCCAGCACTTTGTCCTGAAATCCATTCAGATTGAAATACGTGTGGTTGGTCAAAGAGACCGGAGTTGCCTTGTCCGTTTTGGCCCGATAGTTGATTTGCAATTCGTTATCGCTGGTCAAACGATAGGTGACGACAACATTCAGGTTACCGGGAAAGGATTCTTCTCCGTCTTTGCTGGCAAGTGACAACTTCAGTTCGATCGAATCGTCCGACTCCTCGGTCCCGGCCACATCCCAGACTCGTTTGTCAAAACCCTGAATGCCGCCATGTAGGTGATTGGGGCCATCGTTGGTTGCCACTTGATGCTCTTGGTCGTCGACTTTAAATTTTCCGTCCTTGATCCGAGCCGCGTAACGCCCAACCAAGCAACCGAAGTAAGGCGAATTCGTTTTGTACTCGTCGGCGAAATAGCCCTCCAATGTGTCGAACCCACAAACGATATCGGTCAAGTTGCCGTCTTTGTCGGGCGTGATGATCGAGGTCACGGTCCCTCCGTAGGTCATGATTTTGACCGAGACTCCGTGATCGTTCTCCAGCATGAATTGGTCGACTGGCTGACCGTCAAATTTGCCGAACGGCTCTTGGGTAATTTTCATTTCGAACTTCAAAAACGATTTTGCGTAAGAGGAGGCGCGATACTTTATCTCACGTCAGCGCCCCAAGACGGTTCTAACGTTCTGCGCCACGGGAGCGTCTGAGATCACTTCAGATGCAAACTTATTTCCAATTGAGATGATCAAGATGCCAACGACCATGCAGGCCAACCCGATATAAAGCAGATTCTTCGCTTTAGAGGACGCCAGCTTCCATTCTCCGGTCACGATTCCACTAATGATTGCCGTGGCGACGCAAGCCGTATTGAAAATTGCGTAGCCAACCGTGTTGCCGACAGCACCCAACTTGAACGCGGCATAAGCAAAGACAGCCGATGCGGCGTAGTGAAAAAATGCCATGACAAAGATCAGCAAAAAGTTGCTGGTAAAACTTGATGTTTTGAATGAGCCCCACGCTTTCTTCTGAGACAACTGCCATGCAAAGTAACCTGCCATGATTACTCCACCACTCAGGAAAATCGGAAACATCACCGCCAAGGCAGTCACCCATTCGGGATTTCCCTGAGCGATACTGGCCTCATGAAGAGGCGGTCGCCCCACCGCATTAGCAAAGCTGAAACCGGTCGCCAACAATCCTCCAACGACTGCAATCATAATCCCAGCACTCATCGACTTCCTGACTGCGTCATCGTCTGCCGATTCGCCATCCGCCTTCGCGTTTTTCTCATCCTGCTCACGAGCGATCCCAGCTTTGCCATTGGCGACGATCCCGGCAAGTACAAATGCCAGCCCCAGCACGATCGTCGCAACGACTTTCGCCCGCGGCAGACCTTCAACAATAAACGGCAACAACGAACCGACAAGAATGACGGTCCCGATAAAAATGGAAAACCCGAGCGACACCCCGATATGGTGAATCGCTTTCCCCCACATCATTACACCGATCCCCCACAGGACACTGGTCACGACCATCTGAGGAAGAATTTTTTGAACGGCCGGGTTGCCGTAAATCTCACCAACCCCCTTCATCATTAAAAACGTGGCGAGAATTGGGACGACAAACATCGTCAGCATGAAGAAGAGCCCCCACGTGTTCTCTTCCTTGAAGTTCTTCGTGTATTTCCCCGGAATGGCGTAGAGCCCCAACATCAGTCCGGCAAACAACGCCCAGACAATTCCTTCAACCATTTGAAATCCTTGGTAATGTTTCCTATTTGATGTTGGCTTTGAGGGCCTCAATCGTGGCTTCAATTGATCTGGCTTTCACAGAATCGAAAATCTTCACGTGCTCGCGATAAGCTTGGTGGTAGTCACCCAGTCGTGAATAAGTCAGCAGCATGCGAGAGCAAAGCTGTCGCCAAGCACTGACAAGATCTTCGGCTCCGCAGCCGATCATAATCGTTTCGTGGAACTCGATATCTTGCAACGCGATCGCGGTCGTGTCGCCACTGTCGCAAGCGGCCTTCAAACGGTCGAGCGCGGCCTCGATATTGTCGATCTCATCATCCGTGGCTTTCGCAAGACCTCTCTCTACAGCGTGGGTTTCTATCTGCTGCCGAAGCGATGTGATAAACTTGCGGTTTTCCGGGTTCGGAGGGTGGCGAACCGTCACTCCTCGGTTGGCGTGATATGCCAGATACCCTTCGTAAGACAATTGGATAAACGCATCACGAACCGGGCCTCGGCTGACCCCGAAACGATTTGCCAACTCAGTCTCTCTGAGCATCGTGCCAGCCTCAAATCGCCCCGCAACCAATTCGTCACGGATCTGATTGGTCACTTGCTCACGCACGGTTTTTGGAGCGATCGACATTTGAATTTCAATTTCCTCAGTTGAACAAATATTGCAAACATTGACGCCTGTTAATTGTTAACATGGTAATGTGAGACGGTGCTTCTGGCAACCATTTGTTTTACCATCCCCAAAGGAGTTTACCACGGTGTTAGAGAACCTGAAAAAATGGAAAATCGTCCCTGTGGTCGCGATTGACCGGGTTGTGGACTCCGTACCGCTCGCTGACGCGTTGTCCGCCGCCGGGCTGCCCGTGGCCGAAATTACCCTGCGAACCGTTGCGGGCTTGGCTGCCATTGCAGCCCTTGCCGATCAACCGGATTTTACGGTCGGAGCAGGTACGGTTCATACCGTGGATCAAGCAAAGCAGGTCGCCGAGGCAGGTGCGAAATTTGTCGTTACACCAGGCTTCAATCCGAAAACAGTGCAGTGGTGCCTAGAAAACGAAATGCCGATCTACCCGGGAGTTTCGAGCCCCACAGATCTGGAGACCGCCATCGAGTTCGGATTGACGGTCGTCAAGTTTTTCCCTGCCGAAATGATCGGTGGAGCGAAAATGATCAAGGCGTTGCAGGGCCCTTACGGAGACATTCGGTTCATTCCGACCGGAGGCATCAATATCTCGAACCTGAACGACTACCTGAGCTTGCCGTCGGTCGTCGCATGTGGAGGCAGTTGGATGGTCAAGAGCGACCTGATCAACGAGGGCAAGTTTGACGATATCAAACGTTTGACGGTCGAAGCGTGCACCATGGCGGGGCGCTCTTTTTCGTAGCCGGCGATTCGCCCGCGATCTTTCAACCGCATGGGGGGCTCGACGCACTAGCCACGCATCAACGTTGAACTGTGATTCACTCCTCCCGCGGCGCCCGTCGTGAGCACGGTTCTCGTTCATGGCTCGTGTTTACTCTGCGGAGGCCGGTCGCACGACGGATTTCCGTGGGGACGCTCGCGAGGTCGAACGGCCGCAACCCAATTTTTATGAAGCTACCAGATGGGCATCTCAGCTTCGATCGGCAAACAAAAAAAGCACCTGTGAGTCATCACAAGTGCTTTTTCTGTTCCAGTGGAGATGAGGGGGCTCGAACCCCTAACCCCTGCCTTGCAAAGGCAGTGCTCTCCCAATTGAGCTACATCCCCATGTTTTCAAGGTGAAATCCGAAAATCGTCAACCGACGCTCGTCATTCGGAGCTTTTGATTTCGACTTCCAATATCCAACTTTTTGTACTAGTGGTCGTGCCAAGATTCGAACTTGGGACCTCGTCGTTATCAGCGACGCGCTCTAACCAACTGAGCTACACGACCCCGATGTTCAATCCGTAGCATGACAACATTTCAAGACTCCGAGTTCGCTCGATACGAATCGCTCGATACGAATTTTTCCGCATCTTGCCGGGCGAACTCAATGTCCGTGTTTCACAATAGTGCCATCAAGGATGATCCAGTGTATAAATTACCGCCAGCGTGTCAAACGGGGCTGCCGAAAACAAATTGCTCCGTTTGTTCAAACGGAATAAGCTGCCAGAACCCCGCTGATTCTATTGCTGTGGCATGACTTTCGCCACTGAAACGTCTTAACCTTTGTCCATTCAGCCGCTACCCTTTGGAACGTTGGAAAAAGCCCAGCATTGAGCAAACGCAAACTGGAATTGCCCCATCGATCGATAAACGCTTCAATCGTCAGAGGGCCGTTAATTCCTGAATCAATGATCGCACATCCCTCAAAGATCCGCTAATAACTGCGACCAAACCCGACCGATCGGAAGCCGTCCGATCAGTACGATCGATCGGCTATGGGTTTTTTCACGCTACGCTGTCCTTGCCCCGCTCGAAATTATCCCGTCGTACAGTTCACTCTCATGAATGCCCTCTCAATTCAAATGGCCAGATTTCAGCTAAAAATGACATTCTTTCAGATCGATCGATTATTGCTCGTGGCCGGCGTGGCATTGGCCGGGTTGTTTGGACCAAGTTCGATTGCCTCCGGTCAGGGAGCCAGTTTGTCTCAGGCCATGGCGATCAATCCAAAGCAATTGGACGCGCCCCACGATCAACCGACAGCCAGCGAGCTGAAATCGTGTAAAATTGAAAAATCCACGAAACCGCCGGGATTTATCGTTTCCGACGGGAGCGGTCGAATCCTGCGCCAATTCTTTGACAACAATGAGGATGGCAAACTTGACCAGTGGTCTTACTTCGAGAATGGAATCGAGGTCTATCGTGACTTGGACACTGACTTCGATCGAAAGACTGATCAATACCGCTGGTTGGCCAGTGGTGGGACTCGCTGGGGACTCGACCCGGACGAAGACGGTACCATCGACAGTTGGAAAACGATCTCTGCCGAAGAAGTTGCCTATGAAACGTTCATGGCGATTCGCGACGCCGATGCAAAACGCTTTGATCGCCTATTGCTGACACCGCAAGAATTTGCGTCGATCAAATTTGGCAAGTCTTCGGCCATCCGAATCAAGGAACGTTGGCAGGCTGCCAAAGCCGGATTTGCCAAGGCCACCAGCAGTTCGTTGAAACTTCCTCGTGATGCTCAGTGGATTCAGTGGGGAAACGGTCGCCCCAGCATGTGTGCCGCCGGAACCGAGGGCAATGCGAGCGACCTGATCTGTTTCGATCACGCTTCTGGCGTCTATCAGAGCGGTAAGGAGTTCGGTCAGATCGCGATTGGATCGATCCTAAAAGTGGGCGATGTCTGGCGTCTGGTCGAGTTACCGGAACTGGTTTCTGAAGGCAAACCGATCAATAACGGCGGCGTGTTGTTTCCCTTGCCGGGCATTAACCAAGATTTGCCTACCCCTGCCCCTCCGGTGGCCAACGAACTTGCTGAGTTATACGAAAAGCTCAACGAACTGGACGCCGGCCTGCAAAAAGCCACCAAAGGTTCCGAGATCGCCAAGTTGCACCAACAAAAAGCAGATGTGATGCAGCAGATTTTCTTCGCCGACAATAAAACAGATCGCCGCAACTGGCTGGAAAACATCGCGGATTCCGTTTCCAGCGCCTATGTCGACGAAAAATTCCCCAACGGCATCAAGGTCCTCGATCGCTTTGCACAGCGACTTAGGTCGGAGAAAATCACTGACGGCGTTGACTACGTTCAATGGCGATCGATTTTTGCCAAGTACGGTTTGGACATGAAAATCCGCGACAACAAGGGCAGAGCAAAGGCGGAGCAAGAGCTCATGTCCAGCGTGGAAGACTTCGTTGACCGTTACCCAAAAAGCCGGTTCACCACCGAAGGCATGTTCCAATTGGCTTTAAATGCCGAGATCAGCGAGCGTGATGAAGATCGAGCCATCGAATGGTATAAGAAAATCGTTACCCGCTTCCCCGGCACGGATGACGCCGCCCGCGCTCGTGGAGCGATCAAGCGTCTGACTGGGCAGGGTAAACGGCTTGACTTCCAAAGCAAAACGGCTCAGGGTCGCCCGTTCACACTGGCCGACCGTAGCTTGCGAGGGAAAGTCGTTGTTCTGCATTATTGGGAGAACTGGTGTGCGGATGAATTTGACACGATCGAACGGCTGGCAGCCAAACACAAAGGTGATGTCGTCTTCATCGGGTGCAATACCGATTCGACATCGGCTGAGTTCAAAAACTTCATGGCCAAGAACCGCAACGTGACGTGGTTGCAGTTGCACGAACCTGGTGGTGTCGAGAAAAGCCCGCTGGCTCATCAGTTAGGCGTTTCCACGTTGCCGCTTGTTCTGATGGTTGATGGCAAAGGAGCATTGGTCGATTCGAATCTGGCATTCGGCGACTTGGAACGAGAGATCCAACGCGAACTCCGGCGTGCAAAACGAGCCGAGTGAATCGTGGAAGAATCGTGGACTACGGTTACAAGTTTGCGAGCAAGTTAGTCAGATATTCAGCTGCACCTCGGCAATCGGATTCCAAGTCGTGGCTTGACCTTGCTTCGACCGAAATGCCTCCGGTGTATCCGGATTCGATCAGTTGGCGAAAAAATGTTTCCATGCCCGGAATGTTGTCGCCCAGTTTCGGAAAGCAACGTCCCGCTGGATTCGCCAGTTGCACTGCGCAGATTAGATTGCCAGCTTCAAGCACGATATCGGTCGCCTCATTTTCCATCGCAAAATGATAAAAGTCTGCGGCGAGCCCGATTTCCGGGCGATCGATTTCGCGCGCGAACCTCAGCGCTTCTGCGAACGTGTTGATGAAATTCGTTTCGGTTCGATTGATGTGCTCGATTGCAATTTTTATTTCCCAATCGTTCTCTCGAATCACATCCGAACACAAATGGCAGAATTCAACCATTTGCTGGTTCGCTCGATCGAACGAGAAACCACTGGGGACTGATCTCGAAGCCGGGCTTCCAAACACGATGGCCTTTGCTCCGAGCGATGTTGCTCTTGCGAGAGCGGATTCGAGAAACGTTCGCGCCGCAGTTTCGTTGGCTTTCGGTCCCGTCACTTTTAGCGTCGGTGGCAAAAACCAGTTCATCGACGGTACGAGAATACCTTTCGACTTCAGACGAGCTGCCGTAGCATCGAACTCTTGCTGATGCATCGCAGCAGCTTTCGCGAACCCCGGCTCGATGAAATCCATTCCTGCGGATGTGATTTTTTCCGCATTGAGCAACGGTTCGCTGGTCGAGAAATCGGATACGCCCAGCTTCAGGCTATGAATAGAATCTGACATAGTCCTCAAAATCGAATTCAGACTATCCAGAAGGAATTCATGCTGACACTGGGAAATGAAGAGATCGCATCGCTTCGTTATTCGCCTTCTTCCGGTTTGCGTGAAGCCAGTTCGCGATCGATCATGAAGAGTCCGTTTTTGTTTCCTTCCACCATTTTCAATTGGTCGATCACTCCACGAGCGTTGGCTTCCTCTTCGACTTGTTCGGTAACAAACCACTCAAGGAATACGTCGGTCGCGTGGTCGGATTCTGCTCTGGCCAGATCCTTCAGCTTGAAAATGCAACCTGAAATATGCTGCTCGTGGGCCAGCGCGTCCTCGAACAAACTCAAGGGAGAAGCGTTTTCAACTTTGGGGGCATCCAGCTGTTGCAAGCAGACTTCGCCGTCTCGTTCGAGCACGTAATTGAAAAATTTGTCGGCGTGGGCCAGCTCTTCCTGATACTGCATCTTGAACCAGTTGGCGAACCCCGGCAAGTTCAACCGATCTGCCTCAGCGGACATGGCAAGGTACTGGTACGCGGATTGAAGCTCTTCTTTAATCTGGTTATTGAGGGCGGCTTCGACGGCTTTCGATTTCATGATCTTTCCTGAATGGTTACTCGTGCAATGTTGCTCGCGCAGGTGACTCGATTGATATGTTTTAATGAACCCAGCGAACTACTCAAGGTGTAGGACAAATGGACTCACGGAACAATCGTCGCAGCGATCGATTCGGTTTGAAACTTGGGAAGGATTAAGGACTTGCGAACAAGTAAGTTGCCGGACAAAAGTGATTCATAACCGATCTTGTCCAAGCGAAATGAGATTGGATCTGGTGATTTATTGTTGAGCAAATCCCTGACAATCACAGGTTTCCCAGCAGCCGGATTTGGCGGAACGATACATTGCTTCTTGGACGGCAATGCTTTTTAAGTAGGACGGTCCGTCGGTTTCAAATTTGCTGAGATTGAGTCTCAGTCCATCTGCAAAATGCTGCTGCGTCGCAAAGACGCAGTCGCCGGCAAATCCGCTGTCCGAAGGCGCGTACGTGTGAGCTTTCTCTGGTCGTCCCAACTCTTGAACCGTGAGCCGCCCGTCGTCGTGCAAGCGGATGGTGCCTCCGTTGCCTTCGACCAAAAGTTCACCAAAGGTATAGCGAGGATTGGCTGCGGTCGATTCATTGAACCGATTGGCATCGTAGAGTCCCTGCCCGCCATCGAAAAAATCGAAAATCGCAATCGCCGAATCTTCTCCCGCGATCACGGGATTCAATTTCCGTGTGCTGCACCAGACTCTGTTGATTTCTCCGGCCAAGTAGCGAAACGTGTCAATCGTGTGGATGCCCGCTTCAAAGATCAGAAACTTTTCCATGGTCTGGAAGTAAGGCTGTCGAGCCAAATAGGCGTCGTCACCCCAGCCGTCACCCGCTCGATTGCGAAACGAAAGCGTGTGCAGACGATCCCCAATCCGTTGATCGTTTAAGAGGTTTTTGATTTCGCGATACCACGGCTGGAATCGAAAGTTTTCATGAACCATGAACGGGATACCGGCAGCCTGAGCCATGGACACGATCCGAGCCGATTCAGTGGCCGTTGGCGCAAGCGGTTTCTGACAGATCACCGCGATGCCTTGGGCGGCAACGTCCTGCACGATAGGCAGGTGAGTGTCGGGCCGAGTGACCACGTCGACGAAGTCCAGCCGGTGCTGGCCGTCACTCAATGCGTCAAGCATCTCTCTGTGGTCGGTGAAGACTTTCGGGACCTTAAACTCCGCGGCGAAAGCTTCCGCTTTGTTCCGGTCCACGTCGCAAACGGCCTCGATGCGGACGTGATTGATTCGTTGCCACGCATCAAAATGAAAGCGGCTGAAGTAACCGGCTCCGATCACGGCTCCACGAAGGATTTTTGAACCTTGATCGCTCATCAATCGCCACTCTTGGATTCAAGTTTTTCGATCAGCGGTCGGTCGGCACGGATGAAGCACCACATCACGATCGCAACGATGTTCAATCCTGCGGCGAGGTAAAAGAACGGTTTGTGATTTCCACTCAATGCGACAAGGTAAGGAAACGCCAACGCGGTGCAAAACGATCCGAGATTCCCAACCATGTTCATCGATCCCGAAACGGCTCCGGTACTTCGACCACCAATGTCCAGACAGGTCGACCATGATGGGCTCAGGACCATATCGCTGCCAAAGATAGCAACACACATGGCCAGCACCGCATAAAACGGAGTCGTCATATTTACGCAACCAATCATTCCTGCTGCCGCCAGCACAAAGCCGATCATCGCGGGCAGCCTGCGCGAAAGGTTCCATCTTCCAAAACGGTACAACGTGTCGACGGTGATTCCAGAAAGCCAATTCCCTGCAACGCCGCACAACAGCGGCATCATCGCGTACTGCCCCGTCTGCACGGGAGTCAAGGAGTATTCCTTTTGCAGATAAGGAAAAAACCAGCTGACAACAAAGAAGAACGTGAAGTTGTGTGCCACGTATTGCACCATCAGCATCCACATCGTGGGAGCACCGAGAATCTGCGCCGTCGAATAAGCCGCGCCGGGTTCACCAACGTTGTTTGAATCTTGAGGTCGATTCGCGAGGATGTAGGTCCGCTCACTTTCCTGAACGGCAAAATGAGTCTCCGGCGTGTTTCGGAATAGCAGATACCAGGCAACTGCCGCGATTAGTCCGAAGGCTCCCAGCAAGAAGAACGCCTGCTGCCAACCGCCAGCGACGGCAATCAGCCAGACGACACCCGGCATCGCGATCGCCGCCCCCAGTCGCCCACCCGAAAAAATCAATGAGTTTGTGACGCCCCGTTCCTGCACCGGCAGCCACGAAACCAGAGCCCGTGAAATGGTTGGATATCCGGCAGCCTCTCCAACTCCAAAGAAAAACCGTGTCGCCAGCATCATGTAAAACGCTCGGGCCACACCGGTAAGCATTGTAAAAATTGACCACAGGACGCAGACGACCGTCATCACGATCCTCGGTCCAAAACGATCGGCCATCTTTCCGCCGGGCACTTGCAGCAACGCGTACCCCAACGTGAATGCTCCCATCACCCAGCCCATCTGGGTGTCGTCGAAGTTCAGATCGAGTGCGATGTCTTTCTTCGCCGCAGAGATGCAGGCTCGATCGATCCACATCAACATCGAAAGAAGAAACGCGCCGAAGATCAGGAGGAAACGAACTGGCATGGTTGACTCACTCAATCAGGTTTTGGAGTTCGGCTGAGATCAAATCCGTCATCTGTCCGGTCAGCATTTTTCCACCCATATCGGGTGTTCGATTGTCGGGATTGGAAAGAACTTTTGCGACCGCGTCATCCAGCCAGCTGGCCGCCTGTTTGGTTTGGTCGTGGTCGAGCCAATCGAGCATCATGGCGGTTGAAAGAATCATCGCGATTGGGTTGGCGATGCCTTTTCCGGCAATGTCCGGTGCCGAGCCGTGCGATGGCTGGAACACGGCGGCCTGTGAGCCAATGTCGCCCGACGGAGCCATGCCCATTCCACCCACCAGACCGGCGGCCAAGTCCGACAAAATATCGCCGAACATATTTTCAGTAACCATCACGTCAAAGCGGTCGGGATTGCGTACCATAAACAACGCGCTGGCGTCGACGTACATGTGTTCCGATTCGATATCGGGGAACTCAGTCGCGACCTCGTCAAAGATTTCGCGAAAGTAAAACAATGCCGACAGCACGTTCGCTTTATCGATCAGCGTGACCTTCTTTTTCCCGTCGCGCTTTCTAGCCAGCTCAAACGCCAGCCTAGTGACTCGTTCTGCTCCGCGTCGGGTGATCTTCATCACGTTGGTCGCTTCACCCGCCTGTTTGTCTGTCTTTCCCCCACGCCCGCTGAACAAACCTTCGGTACTTTCGCGAATGAGAACAAAATCAAACCCGCCCGGTCCGTATTTTTTAAGCGGCGTATCGTTTTGGTGAAACAAGCGAATCGGTCGAACTCCACCAAAAAGTTCAAGTCGTTCTCGCAGCTCGATCTGCGGCGCAATCTCGGTCCCGTTGGGATAGCGAACGTTCGGCAAACCCATTGCTCCAAGTAAAATCGCATCGCACTGTTGGCAAGCGGCAAAGGTCGAATCAGGCAGTCCTTGCCCGCTGCGAAGATACTCGCCGACACCGACCGACTGCTCATCTAGACGAAATGACACGTCGGGCAGGTGGGGCTCGATCTGTTTGAGTAAACGAGTCGCCTGTTGAGTGACTTCAGGCCCAATCCCATCGCCGCCCAATACGACGATATGAAATTCTTTTTCGCACATGAACGGTCGGGAGACATTGTTAGTTTCAGTTTCGGAAGCCGACAGTTTAGCCCGTTCTGCTGTGGCGGTCGACTACTCCAGAGCCCAGCACTCCAGTCCGTTTTCCGTTGTTACCAGGATCGTTGGCTGAGCCGACTTCATCATGATCAATCGGACTCCTCTAGGAGGATGGGAGAGTTTTACATCACCCAACCATTTTCCAGTGTTAGAAAATATGTGCACCGCATTCGCGCTGGTGGCGACCGCAAATTGCGACAGCGAGTGCGCACTGTCGGTGTTTGTTTCGACAGTCAGTGAGCATACTGGATCGATCGCCGAGTTGAACGCTTGCGGTCCAATCGCGACCTTGCTTCGGAACTTCATCTCTGGTGTGACACGAACAACGTGCCAGTTCCCGTACTGATCGATACTGGTTGCGATGAACGTCGATTCGCTCCCCCGCCCAGTCTGGTAAACGGACAAAAAGTTCAAAGGCATATCGGCCATGAAATTTCTTGCTGGAGCAGATTGGCTGATGGAACGAAGTTTGCCACCGGATACAAAGGCAATATGTTCAGGACCTGACGCGATCGAATTTGCATGAACCGCTGCTGCGATTTTAAGTTCCGATTCACGCCAAGTTTCGGATTCATATCCGAGAATCCCATTATCCTTGGTTGCAATCAAAAGCCCTTCGTTCGTTGCGCTGAGAAGATTAAGCTGCACGTCAGTGACGGGACTTGGTGGATTTCGAGGCGTTGTCGGGAGCGTGGTCAGCGGATCGAAATGTTTGTCAAACAGGTAGACGTGCTCGGAGAGCGGACTGTAAAAAGCGTGTTGGTCTCCGTTTTTAGTGGTGCAGATCTTTGAAGCAGCCACCTTGTCCGGCAACTCAAGCTCTTTCCTCGCTTGGATCTGCCCGTCTTCGTTGACGATCACAACCGAACGCCAACCATCAAGAACAATCATCTCCCACTTGTCATCGACGGGGTTCATTCGAACCGAAAGATTACCCGCTTGCTTAAAATCCTGTGCGACCCACAGTCGCCTGGGCTTGATCTGTGGCGGTTCACTGCGAGCGGGTAGCTTTGCAGAGGAGGCAGCCGTGTCGTTCGTCATTGGTCGCTGGATGGACTTAAGATTTACTGGAAGCAGGGCCGTCGCATCCACTCGGGCCAATGCGGATTTGTATCGAGTCATAAATTCCTGATACTGATCCAACATCTCGTCGGCTAGGTTTTCTCCTGCCGCGACACGTTTGATGGCGGTCACCAAGTCGTTGCTCCAGCCATCGCCGACCACCGACGCCGCGAATTGGACTCGTGAATCTTCATCCAGCAACACAACCGAAGGGATGTCGCGAATCGCCAGTTCAATGCTTGCTGCAAGCCCCGGATCATAGAACATGGGAACGTCAGAGCTTGCCATCGCCGCCGTCAACGCTGGCCGAACAAAATGGGGTTGAGCAGATGTGCCTTCCAGTTCCGAATCGGAGTAAATGATTCCAAAATTGAATTGATTCGCTGGAAGTTGTTCTGACAACTTGGTAAGCAAATGGATCGCATCGTACGAGTTTTCGCCACCCAGCCAGAGCAGAGCAGTCGGTTTTCCGTCGAAGTGCAAATGGTCGACCGATTTTCCATCAGGTTGAATCAAACGAAAACGATCGACAACCTGGCCGATAGATTCCACCGGCAGCGCCTGCGGCAACGTGACAAACGACTTGACCGGAGTCGAATTTTTTCGGGGCTGAAGCTGAAACGTTTCCGAATCAAACGCTGTGTTGACCGAGGCGTTTTCAAAACGAGCCAACATTCGCAGGTCGGTGATGTTGGGAGCGGCCATGACTTGGGGGTCGAGCAGCTTCAGCGGCAGGCTCATCTGGAGCAACAGACCGGAAGTTTTATCGATCCAGATGTCGCAACCGAGGCCTTCAGCCAACGAACGAATCACATAACATTCATGCTTGCCTAGGGTCGCATCCGCTAGTCGCTCGACTTCAGGTGCGTTTTGCAACCAGGCGCAAGGAAGTTGCCCCGTTAGTAAACTCAGTGGAGCCGGAATCAGTTTCTCGCGTAGCGTTTTGTCCACTTCGTTCAGCGGCAGCTCGGAATAGCCTCCCAAAAACACACGTGCAATTGGGTCACGAAAAACGTTTGTCACCGGCGGTTGCCCGTTCTGGTAGGGCACGACCATTCGCTGACCGTCCAGGTTGGCAGTTTCAATATCGTAGACGTAGCAACTGAGTCGTTGACCATCACCTTTGAGATGAGCCCCAAAGACTTCCATGGCCAGTTTGCCATCAGCTGACCAAGCGGTCGACCACCGTTGCGGCTCTTCGGTCAGCAGGCCATCTTTTCGATAGCTGAGCAACAGGACTCCGTCGTCGCGATAGTTTTTTGCATTCGCATAAACGGCTTGCATCAGCGTAACGATCTGGTCTGCCGAAACTCCGTCACTGGGTGCTGCCGCATTGCCTGTCCGTTGACCGTCAGCGGTCTGGTCGGCTACGTTCTGCGGTTGACATCCACAGGCGGTGGCAATCAGTATTGAGACCAGCCACAGCGAAACGACATGTTTGCTACGATCCATCGAAATAAAGTCACCTTCTACTGTCAACATTGGTGGCAATCCCGCGACCGAGCGCTCGACGGCTACATTTGTTGGTGCGGTAAGCTTGTACTGAAAACGATGTCGCTTTCGTGAGTGCTCATCAGAACGGCTGATGGTGTACGAGAGTTCAATTAGACAGAAGAATACGGCTCGCGTAAACACAAAGCGAAACGGCAATGTTTCCTCCGAAGGTAGAGGATCACCACGGCAAACGCTATGCTGGGAGCAGAATGAGCGGCTTTGCGTTTCGGTAAACAATAGCCGGAGCACCGGCCTCAACAGTTCCAAGGCCAAATCGCGGGTAACGCGCGGTTGCCGTGAGGGCTTGATTTCTCATTCGTCGATTCGAATTCGTTGACTTAAGATTCTGTTTCCTATTCAATCAATCCAATGCAGTCTACCCTTACCTCTGAATCTCTCGCGGCCCTTGATCATCCGCGTTTTGTGCGACCGCAGAACATGGCTGACTCTGGTGATGTCGATGTCGCGGCGTTGTTGGCAGCATCGCTGAACGAACCGCAAGATTATCCGCCGTTGAAGGATTCTGTGTTTGCGGGAGACACGGTTGCGATCGCTTTGCAACGTGATTTGCCTAGGCCGACCACCGTGCTGAACGGTTTGTTGGACTATTTGTTAACTTTGAATGTCGAGCCGACGGACATCACAGTGGTGCTGCCGGGATCATTGGCCGAGCCGTTTGGGATCAAACCGAACGAGTACCAGAGCCAAATGGTGGAGGGTGAAGAGCAAGCGACACCGCCGCCTGTCTTTCCGTTGCAACGCGAGTTTCATTCGATCAATTGCCAGGTTCACGACCCTGATAACCCGGCCGGTCTATCGTACCTGTGTGCCAACGAGGCGGGAGAGCCGGTTCACGTCAATCGAGTCTTGGTTGACGCGGACGTGGTGATCCCTGTCGGCGGCCCCGTGTTCGATCGCCACTCGAGTTTTCAAGACTGCATTTACCCTGCGTTTGGATCTTCGGCCGCCATTGCTCGGTTTTCGGAATGTGATTCGATTGCCGATCGTCATGCAGAGACGGAACTTGCGAACGATTCTTTGGGTGCGTTTTTCATGATTCAGTCGGTTGCCGGACCAGGTGAGCAGCTGACCAACATCATTTCAGGCGATCGAAAATCTGCGAAGTTTGCGGCGGCAAAGCAGTCGGCAAAGCTTTGGTCAGTTGACGCCACCGAAGTCTTCGACGCGGCGATTTTGACGGTTGAATCACGCGCGTACGATCAGTCATGGCAGAATTTTGCGGCGGCGTTGGAGGTGGGCAGCAAGTTCGTCAATGATGGAGCTCCGATTGTCGTATGGTCGGACCTTGCCTACTCACCCGATCGCGACACTCGAAAAGCGTTCCGCGCAAAATTCGAAGAAACGATTCCCGACTCGCTTCCCATGCCGATGCAGCGGTTGGCGGCAACGCTGAAAGATCATCCGGTTTACTTACGGTCGAAAGTGACTCGGACGACCATCGAAGAACTGGGGCTGACGGTGATTGAAACGGTCGATGAGCTGAAGCGTTTGACTGCGTCGGCTGATCGATGCGTCGTTCTGCGAGACGCTCACGGATGCCAGCTTCCCGCCATTGAGAAACCGTAAGGCTATTGAACGATGTGGACCGAAGAACTTCAAACCGACTACGAGTCTTTGCTCGCCGGAACCGCGATCGCTCCGCTGGACGATCATTTTGTGATTGCGCTCACCGGTGAGGACCGGCACTCGTTTTTGCACAATTTCTGTACGGCGGACATCAAGCAACTGACCGTGGGTCATTGTTGCGAGGCGTTTATTCTCAACGGAAAAGGCAAGACGATGGCGATGGTCCACGTGCTGGCTTTCGTCGATGCGATCTGGCTGGTCGCTGCCGATGCGGCGAACACGTCGACCTTGATTGAACATCTGGATCGTTACATCATTCGCGAAGACGTACAACTGGCGGACCTGACCAGCAAAGTGCGGATGTTTTTTGCGCCTGGCGAACGGGCCGCTGCGGCCGTTGGGCTGGTCGATCAACTGCCCAACGAGTGTTCGTTTCTGGAACCTCTGGGGGATTCCGTTCGAGCCGCAACCATCGAGATCGCCGGTTTTGGGCTGTGGCTGGCCAAGCAACGGAACTCGGAGAACTCGGACGAGGAATTGCTGAAGGGATTGGACGTGCTGTGCGTTACGCTTGCGTCACCGATTGCACTCGATTCCATTCGCATCGAACGAAAGACTCCATGGTCAGGCACCGAAGCCGATGAGTCGAATCTGCCCCAAGAATTGCAGCGAGACGAAAAAGCGATTTCGTTTACCAAGGGCTGTTACCTGGGGCAAGAAACGGTCGCTCGACTGGATGCACTCGGGCGAGTCAACCAGTTGCTGGTGTGTGTGCAGTTGGGTCAAGAGGCAGTTGCTGCAGGTGTCGAATTGAAAGCCGAGCAAAAAACGGTGGGGCGAGTCACTTCGATCGCGTGGTCACCGGAGTCGGATCAGTGGATTGGATTCGCGTTCGTCCGCCGGGCGCATGCAACCGCCGGATCGCAATTGCAGGTGGCTGACGGCGGTACCGCCACTGTCGTTGAGTGAAAACTAAGTGCGTTGTCCCGCTCGGTCCCAGCCCGACATTTGCCGTAGAACCAGTTGAGGGAAAATCCACGCGTCTTTGGCGTACCGTTTGACCAACCGTCTGGGCTCGCTACACATGCGATGCAGCCACTCGATGCCAGCACGTTGCATCCAGACGGGAGCACGTTTTTTCTCACCGGCTAGGAAGTCAATTGTCGCGCCGACGCACAGAGCGGCTTTGGCCTTCATCTGGCGGTGATGTTGATGGATCCAGAGTTCCTGTTTGGGCGCTCCCAGTCCAAGGACGACAACGTCGGGCTTGGCTTGCGCGATTAAGTTCAAGATTCGTTTGTTTTCCGCACTGTCTTTTTCGAACCCCAGCGGCGGGCTGTAGATGCCGACCGTTTGGACTCGAGGCCACCGTTGCTTCATGTTCTCAGCGGCTCGAAACGCGACGCCTTCCGCGGCTCCCAGCAGAAAGACCCGCAGTTCGCCCGATGCTTGAAATGAATCAAACAGCTTGGGAACCAGTTCTGAGCCCGGGACTCGTTCTGGCAATGGCTGCCGGAGCAATCGCGAGGCCCAAATGATTGGATGTCCGTCTGGAAGGATCATGGCCGCATCCTCGTAAGCGGCGCGGAGTGCTAGGTTTTCCTGTAACAGCACGGCGTGGTCCACATTAGGCGTCACGACAAAGCGACAACCTGTGGCCGGAACATCTGACTCTATCCACGATCGAAGATCCGCAATTGCTTCTGGCATTCGCACGGCGTCGATGTTAATTCCAAACAGATTTTTTTTTGGGTTCATGCCGAATCAATCGCTCAAAACAGTCTTCTTTCGATGGGAGCAAAATGGAACGCTTCCCTCGATCAAAAGTACGTCAGGCTACGATGGCTTGCGGCGTCGCGGTCACCCGGAAATTTGAATCAAGTCAAACGCGTCCGGTTCTGATATTTGTGACGATAAATTGGGCTCGCTTGCAACTGCAATGAACTTGTTGACAAGCAATCACCGAGTTCGCTGCCCCAATAACCAACAATTCAGTAACGCGTAAGCGACCTTTTCAACGGTGCCCGAATTTAAATTCGATCTTTTAACATGTCCAAGTGGAAATACAACGCAATTGACTTGTATCGGACGGTGACCAAACCTTTTCGAGGCGTGTCGGTTCGATCGATGAAACGTCGCGGGCAACTGCCAGCGTTCGTGCTGTTTTATCATCGCGTCAGTGACGAAAAACTGAACGATTGGACAATGAGCGTCACCAAGTTCACTCAACACATGGAATGGTTGCAGCAAAACTTTGACATCGTTGACCTTGAAGAGTGCCAGCGCCGGATTAACAGTGGATTCAACGATCGTCCGACCGTTTCGGTCACCTTTGACGACGGTTATCGAGAAAACGGAGAGTTCGCGATTCCTTACTTGATCGAGCGTCGAATTCCAGCGACTTACTTTGTCACGACTGACAATACGCTCAATCAGCGACCGTTCGATCACGATGTTGATCGAAACGAACCATTGTCGACGGACGACGCGGAAACGCTACGATCCTACGCAAACGGTGGTATCGAAATTGGTGCTCACACTCGAACGCACCCAAGCATGGGTTCGGTGAACTCGCCGGAGGACATTGTCGACGAAGTCATCTGGGCAACGCGTGAGCTGGAATCGGTTATCGGAAGATCGATTCGATACTTTGCTTTTCCTTTTGGTCAACATGCGGATTTGAACCCGGTCGTGTTTCATTTACTCAAAGCGTGCGGCTTTCTGGGCGTGTGCAGCGCGTTCGGCGGATGGAATGAGATCAGTGGTGACGCGTTCCACTTGCAGCGGATTCATGGCGACCCCGTGTTCGCCCGTTTCAGCAATGCGTTGACGTTCGACCCTCGGGTGGCAAGCGTCCCTTCATACGACTACTCGATCGATCCCTCGGACGAAGTTGCCCTTGAGCGATTGCGGCAAACAGTGGAGCTTGCCAAAGCGAAACCGAGTCAACAAGTGGTGCCAAGCATTGAACTTCTCAACAACGTCGCATCGCCTTCGCAAAGCAGTTTGCCATGAGTGAATCATCAATCGCTAAACACATGAATCAACGTCCCCTGCGAATCCTGTTTTTGATCACCAGCATGCCCGTCGGTGGAGCAGAAACTCTGTTGGTGAACATGGTCCGACGCATGGACCGTGCTCGCGTCGAGCCACTGCTCGGTTGCATGAAAGAGAAAGGTGTCCTTGGCGAAGTTCTTGCAAGCGAGATTCCGGTTTTTGATCATCTGATCAATCATAAGTTTGATGTGGGCGTCGTCGGCAGGTTGACAAGCCTGTTCAAGCAAGAACAGATTGACGCGGTCATCACTGTTGGGGCTGGCGACAAAATGTTCTGGGGACGATTGGCGGCTCGACGTGCCAAAGTGCCTGTGATTTTGTCCGCTTTGCACTCGACTGGTTGGCCCGATGGAGTCGGTCGGCTCAATCGCATGCTGACCGGGATTACCGATGGCTTCATTGCTGTGGCCAAAGATCATGCTCGCTACCAAATCGAGCAAGAGCGTTTTCCGGAGAGCAAGGTTTTTATGATTCCCAACGGAATTGACACCGATCGCTTCCAGTTCAGTGAATCCGGTCGCCGCGTGTGGCGACACCAGTACGGCATTCCGGCCGAATCGCCGGTCGTCGGAATCGTCGCAGCATTGCGATCGGAAAAGAACCACGCCCAATTCATCGCCGCCGCGGCGCGCGTGCTGCTAGAACGACCTGACGCTCACTTTGTAATTGCTGGAGAAGGCCCTGAACGCGGATTGATCGAGAGCAAAGTGGCTCATCACGAAATTGAGGAACGGGTTCACCTGCTTGGGTCGGTTGACGATATCCCGAATGTTCTGTCGATGGTCGATGTGTTTGCACTGACCTCGCACAATGAGGCCAGTCCGGTTTCGATTCTGGAAGCGATGTCGTGCGAGCGGTCAGTTGTGGCTCCGAACGTTGGGTCGATTCATGAGTCTGTGCTGGAAGGCCAAACCGGATTTCTGGTTGATGCTGGTGATGTCGACGCGACGGCGGATCGTTGGCTGCACCTGATCAACGATGATGGACTGCGGAATCGGATGGGCTCAGACGGCAGGCTGCATGTAATCGCCAATGGCTCGTTGGTCAGCATGACCGACGGCTACATGGATCTGGTGGAGGCCATCTATCATCGAAAGCAACGGCGGCCCTCTGATTTTCAGACGGGGATCCCGACCGGAGTTGCTGCAACCGCCGCATCGACGGCAGACTTGCCGGTCCGCTGAAACTTGGCGTCACGTGTTGCGTCGAGTTCCCCAAGGCGGCTTAGCCGCAACCAGTTACCAAATGAAAATGACCATTGTTCGATCTTACGCGAGCAAGATGAAATTCCATCTGGTAATCGGTGACTGGTTACCAAGCGAGTCCTTCATCCATCGACAAACCTGAAATTGGGAATCATCTTCAGAACGATTCCCAAGTCACCGGCATTCTATGGGTTCCCATCTCGGTTTCGTGCGATCAGCGATTCAAAGCGCAAGCAACGCACGACCCCTGATTGATGCTCAGGGCGTTTCCACCTGGCTGATCTTGAACGTCCAGGCGTGATGACATGGCAGCTTGGACGGATTGAGTCTTGGAAGGGTGATCACGATGTTGCTCCCTTCCTGCTTCCAGTTCAATGTCTCGTCGCGACCGAGCATCGTGATCTGAGCACCAGTTGAGGCCGTTACCCCTTTGACAACCAGTTGCTCATCGGGCAACGCCGCACAGATGCAATAGAGTGTTTTGCCCTTGCGAGTGAAGAAAATCTCTTTGGCAGCCGCACCCTCTGGCGGGTTCAGCGTGAGCTTCATCACATCGTAACCATATCGTTTTTTCGAGCTGGTTTGTTTCTCACCTTCGCTCCACTGACACGTACTCGTCCAAGTCTGCGTGCCGTAAATCGCTTCACCATTGATGTCCAGCCAGTCACCAATTTCCAACAGCCGTTCTTGCATGATCACCGGAATGCGACCGTCGGCGGTGGGCCCGATATCCAATAGAAAGTTGCCGCCTCGACTGACAATGTCGACCAGCATATAGATCAGCTTCTGGGTGGAGTTGTAGTCTTCGTAGTTTTCGGTTTTGCTGAATCCGAAGGAATACGCCATGCCTCGATTTTCTTCCCACGCATGATCGGCGTTTGGGAAGCCGGCTCCGTACTCGGTCGTGTAGTAATCACCGTGCTGGTGACGTTTCTTCCCGTTCCAACGATCGTTGAGGACGATTTCGTCACGGCTGGGAGCTTCATTGTAGATCCACGATAGAAGCTCTTCACTGCGCCAAACTTTGTCCGGATAGTCCCACTCACCGTCAGAGAACAAAACGGCTGGAGCGTACTTGGTTACGATGTCCTTCACTTGAGGCAGCATCACGTTCTTCACGTACAGATTCGCATCGGCGACATACAACGGGTTGTACCACTCGTACAGCGAGTAATAGAGCCCCATCTTGACGTCGGTTTTTCTGACGGCGTCCGTCAGTTCACCGACTAGGTCACGGCGAGGCCCCGTCGTGACGCTATTCCACGGCCGTCCCCAAGACTCATCGGCTTCCTTGCTGGGCCACAGGCAGTAGCCATCGTGATGTTTCGAAGTAAGCACAACGTACTTGGCACCGGACTCCTTGAAAATGCCGGCCCATTGATCTGCGTCGAACATGTTGCAGTTAAACATCGGAACGAAATCGGGGTAGGTAAAACCTTCGCCATAGTTTTTCAGGTGATACTCGACCGTTTCTGCGTGGCCGTGTGAGGCTCGTTTGGGTTCAACGAGGTTGCGCCAGTACCACTCAGAATATTGCCCTACTTTCGAGAACGCCGGAACGGAGTACGGGCCCCAGTGGATGAAAATTCCAAACTTCGCATCTCTCCACCATTGTGGTGTTTCGCGTTGGTCGATGGAGTCCCAAGTTGGCTCGAACTTGCGATTGCTGGTCCCTCCTTGCTGAGCGACGGATGCTTCACCAGCAACAAACACGATTGCCAGACAGGTCAGCAAGGTTAGAAAAAACATACGAAACGACATAATGTCCTGCTTTCAAAGTTCAAGGTGTAAAGTTCTCCAGTTGAGTATCTGAAATCAACTGGCCTAGTGCAAGCAGCGTAGTTTCTGGGGCATGGGCCAGTCTCCAGAGGTCTGCAAATGGCGGCGTTGACGGAGTTAGCCGAGTCGACTCAATCAACCATCAGATCGACGACAGGTCAGTCGAGCTGGTGAATCGATTCTCCATCTCGTCGTCGATACTCTCGGTGGAATCGTCGTGATGCGAGGCCTTGGGGAACCTGAATTCATCGACTTCAAACATCCGATCCAACGCTTGGAACGATGCGATTGGTTGGGAGGCCGTCAGCGATGTTCGTTTGCGTTCACTACTGCGGGCCTCAGGAACTTTCGTCCCGTCAGACGTTTTTGCAAAGACTGCACTGTCCTGAATCAAAATGGGCGTCTGAAATTCTAGCTGAGCGTTGCCCTCTGCGACCAAACGGGCCTTGGGTGGGCTAACCATCGGCGAATGGCTTGCAACCATTGTCACGCTGGTGAACGATTGACTGGCGGGCGGATTGGCGAACGTAAACACCGCGTTCTTGGCAGTTGGAATGATGGAACGTCCAAGGTTTGCCACCAAGCGAAACGCGTCGCCCAGAACGTCGACATCATCGTCACCATCAAAATCACCGTCGGCCCAGCTGGCGTCTTCGGTGATTCCAAGGTTGGAAACCAATTGGAATCCATCACCCAAAACATCGACTCGTCCGTCCAGGTTCGCGTCGCCGGCAAGCGCGATGTGAATTTCTTGTACGTAACCGGCCGCCATGTTAACGGCCGAATCGGCACCCGACACTTCACTTGGCAAAATGGTCAGCTGATAAAAACCCGCTGGCAGAGTAGTCGAAAAATCCCAGATGGCGGTACGAAGGGCTGACGAGTAATTGAACGAGGCAGATGAAACATCGACCAAAGTGCCACCGGTCGTCAGATTTCGAACCTCAAGCGCGCCCGGCGAAATTGTCACGTCGGTATCAAACGAAAAAGAAACCGATTCTATCAAGTCGGGTCGGATCAACACTCCGCCCCCGTCGCGCACCATCGATGTCACTTGTGGCGCGGCCACGATCAGGGAAACGGAGCCCAGGGTCGGAGCATTTGCGGCCCAGTTGTTCGCTGAATTGCCGGTCATATTTTCCGCGATTCGTTGCAGTGACTGGCCATTTCCATCGGCATCGGCCCATGGTGCACGATCATCGTAGAGCACTTCGTCAGCGGTCACGTGAGGAATGGCGGTGAGATCACTCGGGTCCGGCGTATCGGGCTGCTGAAGTTCAATTCGTGCGAAGCTGTTGGAAAGCGAACCGTCGTAACCTCCCACCAGCGTCACACCGAGGCCGATCCCGTGACGGTTGCGGAACAGAGCGAGTCGATCGGAATTTTCAGCAGCTTCCGGATTGAATCGTAAAACCAAGATAGTGGTTCCTGCGGCAATGCTGATACTTTCAAAATCGTAATCGACGCCGCCACGCAGCCGCCAATCCTGCAATGAAGCGGTTGCAGAAGTCGGGTTGTGAATTTCCACAAACTCAAAATCACTCGCTGTCACGTTCGCGTCGATGGCCAGTTCGGCGGCCGTCGGGCCGGTAGGGTGGTAGTGAACCTCTGTGATCAACAGCGGCCCTACTCGTTCGGCGGAATTTGCCGTCCCCGGAGTTGCGGTTAATAGAGGGCTCAGTCGTCCACCTTGCACAGGCGCGGGGCCAACGGATTCACCGTTAAAGGTTGCTCCAAACGCCACGGCGTCAATAAAAGTTGTCTGCCCCCCAAGTGTTGAGGTCAACCAGACCTGATCTCCCTCGCTGGACAACGCGAAATCACCCGGGCCGGGTGTCAGCGGAGTCGGATTGAAATCACTCTCGTCGAACACCACGTAACCGCCTGTCGCGATGACCGTTGGAGATGGAATCTGGAACTTTTGGAGGTTAGCTTTCGAATCACTCAGATACCAGCCGCCGATATCAATCGCGTTGGAGCCTCGATTGTGCAATTCGATAAAATCAACCTGAGGTTCGTCGGTGTGAGCTAACACCTCGCTAATCACAACATTTGCGTTGGCGGAATCAGGCCCTGCGGTTGGCGTGCCTTCACGGTAGGATCCTCGCCACGAATAAAATTTGTCCAACAGGTCGACAGGAGTATTGGCTTCGTCCACCAACTGTAACGTTCCGCCTGCTCCGTCCGCGACGGGCGACCACGGATCGGAATCACCGTACGTGAACTCCAAAATTCGTTCACCGCCAAAGTCATCGACCCGGATTGTCTCGCCGCGATTGCTCAAACTGCCCTCGTAGGTCCCCAAGATCAACGACGAATCGACATCCGGATAGGCCGCGTTGAAAGCCGCCACGTCTTTAACGACAACGATACGAGAGCCTGCGGGCAGAATCGTACCGGAAGGAAATTCAAACGGAGTGCTTGGTCCTTCTGAGATTGTCACCCCGGCAAGGTTGAGTGACGTCGCATTTGGGCCGTTGCTGATGTTGGTGAATTCGATGAACTCGGCATTGCCAGCTGGATCGGTTGGGTTGTAATTGAATTCCGTGATTCGCAGAAACTGTTGATTGTCGCTGGGGCCCTCTGCCGGAGTCGTCAGGGTGTCGATGGTTGCACCACTTGTGGCAACCAAGTTCACGACATCGCCGTCGCTGGAAAGTTGCCCCGAGTAGTTCCCTTGAATGAACCGTTGTTGCCCGCCACGGGGAGCTGTCGTACGATTTTTGAAGGCAGCAATATCAGCCACAACGTACAAACTGCCTCCTGCGGGAATGACCGTGCCACCGTGAAAGGTGTGTTCGATTCCACCGGTGAGCCGCCAACCTGAAATATCGATCGCCGTATTGTTATTATTGCGCAGACGGATGTACTCCTCGCTTTGCAACCCTGATGTAGGACTCGCGTCATAGTCGTCGGTGTCAAACGTGATCGCTGGATTCAACGGCTGTGAATCGGGAACGAAGCCTTGATTGCCAACGTGGTTACGCTGCGCCAACAAATAGACGTCTCGCAACTGATCGATGGCTTGCCCCGGATTGAACGGGTAAGCGGCCGCGAATTGAGGGTTGATCCCCCATTCTGCAAGATCTTCAACGGCGGCCTCGTCGGTCAGGCCGCCTAGTTCAGTGATTTTCTGATACAGATAGCTTTGCGAAACCGGTGTTCCGGGTGCGCCGAACAGTTGGTCTGTCAACGTCCGCAGTCGCCGGTTGTACATTTCGCGCATTGTGCTGTCAGAGAACATGCGCTGAAACAAGTCGTTCCAGCCAGCGGTGAGCGTTTGGTTCCTTACCAGACTGTTGTCAAAGTAACGTTGGGGCAGATTGCCATTCCATTTGTGGCCAAATGACAGATCTTGATCCCATGGCAGCGGATTCCACAGCCCGGTCCCGTCACTATCACGATACCAGTACATGTTCTTGTGGCCAAAGTCATGGCTGGCAATCAAATTCTGAACTGCCAAGTAGTTGATCGTTTTGGCGATATCCAGATTGTCAAAACGCCAGGTGGCTGCCGCAGTTCCCGACAGCGCCCGCCCGTTGACGACGTTCTGAAAATCACTGAAGCTTTCGTACTCGCGAGACTTTTTCTCGACCCGGTTGGAGACACTATTAAGCGGGCTGTTGACCTTGTACAACGCGCCGTTGGGGTCAAGCCCAGTTCGCGACAGGTATTCTTCGTCTCCTTCTTCGACAATATCATACAGCCCGTAATAATCTCCGTTGCGATAGACAACCACAGGAAACGCATGGAGACTTTCAATCCCGGCTTGAGCGAACGTGTCGTACGCAAGACCGTTTCGAATCTTTGTTTGGTCCGCAAAATTCGTCAGCAAGTTAAAATCACTCGCCTTGCCAATGATGTCGCCTAGGTCGAACTTTTGGCCTGAGTTCGCATCAAAGTCAAATGATTTTTTGGGGAAATCCGGACCACGAGTCGACTGGCCATGAGCATCCGCGCGGATGTTGTCGTAGAACTTGCCATTGAAAAACAGCGAACCTCTCGCGCCCGCATCAGTACTGGCGCCCGCGGTGTTTTCGACAAACCATTGAAATACGGGCAGTTCACTTACGATCGCTGGATCAGCGACGACCGTGCCGAAATACTCGGGCGAGTTCAACGGGTCGAGAAACCGAGGCTCGCGCGACAGGTTGCCGTCAACGTCGGCAACCGAAACGTACCACCGCAGCAGTTCGCCTGCCGCAAGAGCGGAACCGGGAATCGTTGCAGTGTAGATCCCGTCGCCCGCAACCAAGTCGCTTCCCAAGCCTGCGTCATTCATCGGCAGCGTCGCCTCGGCACCGAATATGACGCGATAATGCAGCCGCGCACTGAACGAATCGACCGGTCGATCGAACTCAGAAATCTCAGCCGTCACCGCAAACGCTTGGCCTGCCGCAGCGGGCGTCGCAGACGGCGTTACGTTGTCGAATTCAGGCCCCAGCGTAACGGGGGCGGAATTCGCTTGGCCCGGAGTCGGAGTCCGAAGATAAGTCGCAGGACCACCAATCGAATTTGACACAAGCGTTGGAACTAGCAACATGTCACTGCTGTTGGGGCGATTGAGTGAATGAATCGCAAGGGTGTTCGTGCCATCGACCAACAGATTCAAAAAGTCACCCTCAGATCCAGTACCGCCATCCAATCCAAACGAGACGGCCCGGAGTGCATCGCTATCGTTGTGTGCTTGTGTCGCAGATGAATTCCACGCAAGCGACGCAGGAGCATTCTCTGAAAATAGAAACGTCCCATTCAGATAAACCGCGAATCCATCGTCGTAGTTCAACAACAGAGTCAGATCATCAATCGAACTGGCGTCTTCGATTTCAAATTCCGTTCGCAGGTAAACGCTGGTGATCGACCTTCCGGCAGGGTCCAGATCTGTCTCAAATTCTCCCAGAAAGTTGATGTTGTCTCCCGGTGAATTTTCGTAGCCGACAGCGGCCCGCCCTGTCGAGAAACCATTCGCCGTTGCGTTGAATCCGTTTGCGGTCCACGTCGTCCCAAGGCTTCCTTTGGAAGGGACAAGGTACTGCGCTGTGCTTTGCCCGTTGACGAGGCTGCCGCCAACCCTGCCATAAGAAACGTCTGTAACTTGTGGAGGGTAATCGGTAGACGCAGACCCAATTTCAGAAATGAGACTTCCATCTGGATCGTACAGACCAACGTACTCACCGCCAGCAGACAGTTTGAAATTAGTGTGATGAAATCCCAGCGGATCAATCTCGTTGCGTGAGGAAGCGAAGACAACCAAGTGCTCGCCTGGCTGCAACAAGGTCGACTGAGTGAAAGTCCACTGCGTTGGATCCAAAGCGTTATCGGTCAAATGGTAGCCGGCCAGATCGATCGGAGCGTCTCCAACATTGCCAAGCTCAATCCAATCACTGCTGCTGCCGTAACCATCATCCAAAGTGATAGCGTTGGAAGCCATCAGTTCTGAGATGATGGGGCTGGCAGCCAGCAATTGACGTGCTTCGAGTGCGGCGTACTCCAACCCGCACCGCCGAGTTTTTGTTCCAGATGGACGACGTGGGTTGTGGCTGGATGGCATTTCAGAATCCCAAATCGACTGTTGTTTTCGCAACGGACAGAATTTCAAAAGTTGGCGGCAAGGCGCTGCATCGAACGTGTTGCTGGTGGGCAACGGTGGAAGCGGATACGGTCACTGACCGAGTAGACGGAGGCCGGTCAGAGACCTTCATTGTCGTGTAATAAGGCCGGTTAGACAATCCAGAACGGCGCATCGAACCTTGAAATCGATGGATATTTGCGTGAAAGCAAAATCGATGCGGCTCAGGCAGTAACCGGCACATCCAGAGAGATACGCGATTGCAAATTTCTGAGCTGACGGAGGCTCTTGGCCGCTTGGTTCACATTTGCCTCGCGTGCTGCCTTTTCCAGACTGAACGCCGGGCGATAAAAGTCCTTGAACCCAACCGTTCCGCCCGCCCCCTTGAGCCAATGGGCCAGACTGGCAAGTTGCTCCCAATCTCCTGCTGCCAAAACGTTTTCCATCTTTTCCAGTTTTGATTCCAACTGAGGAATAAAGTCCACGACGATGGCATGGAATTCAGCTTCGTCCATCGGCAGCTGAGAATAAATGGCCGCATTGTCGCTGCCTTGCGGATCGGTAATCGACTCAAACGTTGACGGAAACTCCGGACGAGATGTTGGTTCAAAATGTGGTTCCGTCACTTGCGACGACTCGTCTGTAATTTCGTCGCGAGCGATGGAAATGAATTTCATCAGAGTTGTCTGAATGCTCGAGTCATCGCGAGTCACGCACGCAGCAACCAGTTGTTCGACCGCGTTCGCTGTGGCGACACGTCCCGCTGAAAGGCATTCGTTCTTCAGCTGTTTCAAGCCATGAACGGTCTGATCAAAATCACGACGGTCGAGTGCTTGCTGGAAATCCATCAGGCGTTGCTGCAACACTAGCCTGTATTCGTTATCAGAAATCGGGCTGGCAGCGTAGTTTTTGAGGTTTGTGTTTTCAATCTTGCTGGTCTTTGGCGGTTGCTCTGACATTGGCAAATGAGCCAAGTAGTGCGCGACGGTAGAAAGGACTTCGTCAATCTTGACGGGTTTAGCTAGGAAGTCATCGCAGCCTGCGGCCAGACATTTTTCTCGGTCACCCGTCATGGCGTTTGCCGTTAGAGCGAGAATCGGAGTCTTCGACCCAGCTTGGCGCAACGTTTCCGTTGCCTTGTATCCATCCATGACGGGCATTTGCATGTCCATCAGGATCAGGTCGAAATGATTTGCCAACGCTTTGTCCAGCCCGAGCTTCCCGTTTTCCGCTTCGGAGACTTGGCAGCCGGCTTTTTCAAGAATCAGTTTGATCAGTCGACGATTCGCGTCGCCGTCGTCGACCACCAGGATTTTTCCGGCCGGCAATCGAGTGATTTCTTCACGTTTGCTGCGTTGTTGCTTCGTTGTTTCACGATACTGCGCATGTGAGATCATCGGCGTGTTGTCGATGGGACCAACGTTGATCGTAAACGTGAAGTTGCTGCCCACGCCCGGTTCGCTGGTTGTGACGACTTGTCCGCCAAGTGATTCGACGATGCGTTTGCTGATGGCCAGCCCAAGTCCGGTGCCTCCAAATTTACGCGTCACACTGGAGTCAGCTTGAACGAACGGATCGAAGATTTTCTCAACCTGTTCGGGTGTCATTCCAATACCGGAGTCAACGATGGAGATTTGCAATTGCTTTTGCCGGTCACCGACTAATTCGGTCGTCACCGTAACGCCGCCCTCGGATGTGAATTTGATCGCGTTGCCGACTAAGTTGGTGATTACCTGACGGACGCGAACGTCATCCGTCGTGATCCGCGAGGGCAGGGGGGAAGGGTAAATGATGTCCAGTTCGATTTCTTTTTCCTGAGCTCGGCCACGTAGGATTTTGGCGACGTTATCGACAATGGCAAATGGCGAGCATTTCTCATGAGACAGCTCCAATTTTCCGGCTTCGATTTTTGACAAATCAAGGATGTCGTTGATCAATGACATCAGGTGGGAGCCACTCGCGTGGATCGTTGAAAGATACTCCTGCTGTTCGGCCGGATCTTTTGCGAGGCCTCGACGCAACCAATCAGTGAAGCCAAGAATCGCATTCATGGGGGTGCGAATCTCATGGCTCATGTTGGCTAGGAAATCGGACTTGGCTTGGTTGGCGTATTCAGCCGCCTGTTTGCTGTTTTCCAGTTCGGTCACGTTCTCAAAACTGACAAGTACTCCGTGTCCCTGCGAAGATTCTGACGCAACGGGTGCGCAGTTAATCTTGAACGCAACCCGCTTCGGCGTGTCATCGTCAGTTCTTGATTCTTCCGGTACGTCAACGCAGATCATCTGATCAAGAATCCGCTGTCCGGTCGCCGAGCTTTCGACCCATGGAAGTGTGTCGATCGATTGGCCGCCGACATCCAGCCATTGAAAACAATCGTGTGGAGTTTTACCAATGATTCGATCGGCGTCAACGTTCATGACTTGGCAAAACACTTTGTTGGCAAGAACCACGCGGCCGCTGCGGTCAAGCACCAGCAATCCTTCCGACAGGTTGTCGAGTGCGCTGCGGACTCGATTGGGCACCGTTTTTGATGGATTCAGCTGCGTCAGCATCGATCCCAGATAGATCATGTAGAGAATGAACGCGGCGGAGGCAACGAAAACGCAAAAGCGAGTCGTAGGCGTCCAAAATCTGGCTATGCCAGTTTGGTGTGATGGGAAGACGAAGTGGATTTTTCCCCATTTTTCATTGCCACGAAACAACGCGATTCGTTGTCGATTGGAAGATGTCGCAGTGCCTAGTTCTGATTGGTCAATGTGTCCCTTGCTTCGGATGGTTCGTCGTCCGGATTCATCGACTATCAGAATCGATTGGATCTCGCTGCTTTGTGCGACGACTTGGTCAACCATTGTTTTGAGCAGGCGATACTGATCGTGCTGAATCAATAACGCAGCGTTGACAGAAATTGATTCGGCCAACTGAGCTCTTGTGCGAAGTCGTTCATGTTCCATCGACGGGATCAATCGCATGATCGACGCCGCCTGAATAACCAGCAGCAGGATTCCCACCAAGCCGATGGTCAGTCGAATTTTTGTTGTCAGCCAGGTCATGATATCGGGATCGTTTGCAGGGAGCGTGGTTCAGGCGTGGACCAAGCTGGTCGCAGGTGATGCATGAGGTGGTTCATGCGTCAACCATTTGTTCAATTGACTCGCCGTCGTCACTTGAAATTGCAGAACTTGCAATCACCGGCAGGACATCAAACGACGACCACGCAGGAAGTGAAGACATAAAAGTGGATAGTAAAATTCCGCTGGCCATGTTCCATGCCAAATAACCCATTGTCAGCAAGGTAGCCGCTGATGCCGCCACCTCTGGGGCACCCACCGCTAAGCGATTATGCAGATACTGTTGCTTTGACGATTCAAGTTCATCGAGGAACGCAGAGGCCAGCACGTCAACGTCGAATTGAGCGACTCGCACCGAGCGTCGGTAGTTTCGATCCAGCGAAAACGAGTTGAATAGCTGGTTTTCATCGTTGTTTAACACGTAAGAATAGGTTCTGCTTGATTGCGCAGAGACACTGTCTGATTCGAAGTCGCCGGTTTCATTGCTGTCAAAATCGTTAAATTCGATCGCAGTATCGGTAGACGCGTTCACGCCGGTTGAAATCGGGACCAAAGAGTCTCCAACCTGGGGTGCGTCATTCCCACCATCCGGTTCTTGACCGACGATGGCGGTCGTAGTGGAAGATTCGTCTGAGCTTGCACTTTGTTCGTCGTTTGAGTCATTGTTTTCGCTTGTGTCCTCATTGTCGTCTTCGTTGTCATTCGTGTTGGAAACCGCCGTTGCATTTACGAGGTTCAGTTGGACGGTGACGACCTCGGATTGCAGGCCCTGAGAATCGATGGCGATGAATTGAAAAGAGTCTCGGTCATTGGGCGATGTGCCAGTGGCGGAGTAAGAAAACCTGCCATCTGGAGAAATCGTGATGCTTCCATGATCCGATTGCCTGTGCACGGAAAAACTCAACGAGTCACCTGCATCGAAATCACGGATCAGACGGTTCAAGTTGATGCTGCCACCGGTCTGGTTCCCTGATGCGAACAGTGTCGCATTTGCTTGTTGCGTCAGCGCGACGGGCGCTTCATTGAGGTCAACGACACGAACTTGGATCAACTGGTCATCCGACTGCAGTCCTTCGCTATCGACGGCTGCCAAGCGTACACGATAAACGTTGTTTCCACTTCGATCTTGAGCATTCTCAAAATCAGGTGCCCCGACGAACCGGAGTGTTCCGCTGTCGTTGACAAAACTAGTTGCATCCGCGCCACCGACGATCACCCACGACGCCGATCCATCTTCTATGTCTGTGGCGGTTGGGACGCCCGCGGTCGTTGAGTTTTCAGTAACGCTCATTGTCGCGGGAGCCATCAGGACCGGTGCATCATTCTGCTCTTCGACGATGATTCTCAGCGTGCTGGTTGTTGACGTCGTGCCATCGGAAACTTCGTAGGTCAGCGTTTCCGTGTGAGCAGAATCGGAAGCTGGGGAATAAATCAAATCACCTGAGATAGGATGGGCCGCCAGAGTTCCATGAATTGGGCTCGAGAATGAACCTCCCACAACATGTAATGGATCGCCCTCCGGATCAGTATCGTTGCTTAGCATCGAAGCGAACAACGACGTGAGGTTCAACGGAGTGTCTTCCGCAATTCGAATTTCATCGTCTTGCGTGCGTGGTGCATCGTTCTCGGCAATGATATTGAACGTAACCGAGTTGGTCACGAAATCGTCACCGAACTGCAAGGTGTAGTCGAGCTGAATCGTTCCATTTGCATCGGCGGGCGGATTGATCGTCAGAACGTCAAGAGTGGAGTCGTAAAGAAAAACCCCGGGATCGAAGTCGGTCGTTGCGATCTGTAGACCATTGAACGGATCGCCATCGGGATCGCTTCCCGTACTTTCCAGCAATGCACCAAAATTGTTAATTGCTCGCGGCGTGTCTTCCTGCAACGTGAATGTCGGCGGCGAGGAAATGGTTGGCTCATCATTTTGCGGCGTTACATGGATGGTCAGCGTGTAAGTTGTTCCGTCGGTCGCACCGTCTGAATCAGTGACCGTAAACTCAATGGCTCCCGACGCGTTACTGTCAGGGGTTGGGATAAAAACGAGGCTGTCCAGATCGGTTCGCGACAACGTTACTGGCAGTGACACGTTTGTACCGTTCAGTGTCACTGTTCCACCGACGATCGAGCTGATGTTGATGGAGCCTTGAGAGGTGTCGGATTGATCTTCAACGTCTGTAAACCCAAAGTCGGCCTGCGTCAGAGACCGTGGCGTGTCCTCCAACGTGGAAACCGTATTGCTTTGAGCGGTCGGCACCGTATTCAACTGCATTCGATTTCCAAACTCCGAAGTGTTGGTGCCATCGAATGCAACCGCCGTCAACTGACCCGAAACGGGTGGCGGCGGATTGACTGCAATTCGATACGTTCCACTTGAGGAGTCAAACGTCATGTTTGAAACGAGCAGACTGGTGACGTAGGTCACACGTTCTTCTGGTCCAATGACCGTAACATCGTAAAGCTCGACTCGATCCACTCCCGAAGCGATGTCGAACTTCAATTCAACTCGATCCGGGAACAACGACGCACTGACTAGGTCTGGCTGATCCAGTCCTTGGTTCCCCGAGTGTTGATTGAATCCATCAATCGCGGAGGCTCCGTCTCCTTGCCCCATACGCTCCGCCTGAGCAGCGTTGTATTCAGAACGATCAAGGGTTCCGCCCACGGAGTTGTCATTCCAGTATTGCTCCAATCCTGTTCCAGCGAATTCAGGAAAGTCCAATGAGTTGT
This sequence comes from uncultured Pirellulaceae bacterium, assembly GCA_937928215.1. Lineage (GTDB taxonomy): Bacteria > Planctomycetota > Planctomycetia > Pirellulales > Pirellulaceae > Mariniblastus. The sequence goes on from CALFWL010000020.1 coordinate 40,518, forward strand.
TGCCATTAGAGTCGAGGCCCACAACCGGTGTTCCGTCGACCGTGATGTCAGAGAACGATTGACCTCCGGAAATGGAAGAAACCAAATCAATATCGATACCGGTGTTGTTACCGAATTGGTTTTGAGTCAACTGGTTCCCAGTCCCAGCAAACGCGAAGAATGAGTCTCGTTCTGCCGTGCCGATCACACTGATTCCCGTCCCGACGTTGTCGACGATTCGGTTTTCAGAAACAACACTGTTGTCGCCAAACAAACGAATGCCGCCTTGGTCGAATCCTCCCAAGCCGTTTCGAGTGATTGTGTTCTCCGAAATACTGAATCCGCCCGGCGCAAAGTAGCTGTCGATTCCAAAGCCCACGTTGTCCGAAATCAGGTTGTGTCGCACCAGAGTTCCAGATGAATTCCCAAGACCAATTCCGCCATATTCATTGTTCGAAGCGCCATTGTCGGTCACTTCGTTTCGAAGAATCTGCCAACCGGTTGCGACGCTCGCGCCTCCATCTGCAGCGTTGGTTCTGAAGTGAATCCCGCTCAGACCTTGAAATCCGATCAAGCTGTCTTGGATTACGCCATTGTTCGCTCGGTAAATTTTGATTCCCTGAGAACGAAACACCGTTCCGTGACTCTCGTCAGGAGCGATTCCAACAAAGGTGTTCTCGATCAAGGCGTTGTTGATCGAGTAGGCAGACGCACTATCGACTCCTCCACCGGCGAGAAAAATGTTTGAGCTGTCCCCGCTGGTTGATCCAAAACCATGAATCGAAAGATTGCGTACGGCGATGTCGCTCAGCGTCGTCTGGTCAGCATTGGCAGCGAAGATCAACCCGTTCAGAACCCGATCTCCGGCCGCGACTGTCTGGTCGGCGACGATTTCAAATTCGGGTTGGTCAAATCCGCCAAAGCTATGTGAGTCGTTCGCTCCCACCGTTGTGATGGAACCGGATCGTCCGGTTCGCAGATCAAGAACACCCGATCCATCGGCCGAGTACACGGTTCCGTCGATCGTTGTGTGCGAATCAAGGATCGCAGGCAGAGCTTCCGATACGACGATGGACCACCAGGTCGAGTCAATCGAGTTGGCTCCGTTTCTGGCGATGAATCGCATCGCATTGTCGACATCTGATCCATCTGAGTTATCGATTGCATTGGCGTTGTGAATGAACTGACGGAGAGAACCTTGCACGGTTCGTTGCGCCGATCCCGGATCGTCGTCCTGATTGCCTCCTGCCAGTGTGTTTGTCACCACGTTGAAGCTGAAACCAAAATCCGCAACACCATCGGTCGAACCTGAAACCGTGACTTGAGAAACGTGTTCGGCTCCGGCAAGCGTGCTTGCATCATCAGACCGCGTGCCCGAATAGCCTCCAAACAATGCTCCGCCGGTCGAAACGGTTTCGATGGCGGATTCATTCAGATACAAACCTCCGGCGGATGTGTAGGTTTGCTCGGCCCAGATGTCGCCGACTCCAAAGGAACCGTTGAATCCGTTTGCTGGAGTGATGTCTTTGGAATTCACCACGACATAATAATCGTCGTAGGTGATCGTCGGCCCTTGGAAGACGTAGTTTCCTCCGCCGGTCGTGGTGGCTGTCGCGACAAGCAAATCATTTGTGTCGCGAAGTCCGTCTCCATTGTCTCGATACAGGTAAACGGTAACTCCGTCGACGCCACTGTCACCACTGATCGAGCCATCACCGACAGCATCCTCGAAGATCGTTCCCGTCACTTGTCCCGCCGGAAGTGTTACAATCGGAACGGTATAGCTGCTCTGAGAGCTTTCCCCTGCAAGATCGGTTACCGTTACCGTGACATGATGGGCTCCGCCTGGCGGATTCTGATAAACGTTTTCATCACTGATGCTGATCTGGCCAGAATTGGCGTCGATCACAAACGCTCCCGTGACAGTCCCAGTCAACGAGTAAGTAAGTCCGGGTTCTCCATTGGTATCAATGTCCGCTCCCTCCGCCATCGCTACCACGGTGCCTGCTCTTGAGGCAGTTGTAGGAGCGGGGTCTGACAGTGAAAACGAGAGCGTTGGCGCATCGTTCTCCCCTTCAACAGTCAGTTGCACCGTAAGCGTTTGCGTGTCACCCTGCCCATCTGAAACCGAGATGTTGAAATTGTCGCTCTGGTAACTATCTGGATTCCCGGCATTGTACGCATCAAGCTGTTCAAACTGGCCGGTGGGTTCATAAGTAATGGTGCCGTCGGCGTTGTAGGTGACGATTGCTCCTGACGACAACGTGGTCGCTGCTCCGACATCAACGTTTTGGCCGTCAACTTGGACGATGTGGGCTCCATGAGCAACGTCGAAGAATCGATGTTGCACCTCGATTTCGTTAATTGCCTGATCGAAGACGTTGAATCCGGCAATCGAGCCCGTGAAATTCGCATAACTCGATTGGGTAGCGTGGACGAACCCTCCGGTTGTCGCTCCCAACGAACCGTTCAACGTACCGGTCAAAAGGTTGGGATTGCCAAGAAATTGTGCGTCGGTCAACAGGTCAACTCGTTCACCGTTTACGTAAAGTGCGACGTCCGGTCGGGTTGAGTCGCCTGCCAAAACACCATCGGTCGAGAATGAGACGACCGCTTGGTTGAATTCAGAACTCGATATCTGACCACCAATCAGAACGTATGGAGTAACATTGGCGGGTGACGCTGCGGATCGGAAGTGAAGTTCGACCTGGTCGTTAATCAGATACAAACCCCAGCCTGCGTTTGCATCACCAAACTCCAGCAATGTTTGTTGCGCTAACGCGACATCCGGGCGGAACCAGACTTCGATGGCCTTTGCTCCACTGATCGAAAGGTCTCCGCCGCCGGAGCCATTTAAATCAAAAGCGGCTTTGATTCCTGCGTAATCGGTGTTGGGATTCTCGTTGAATTGAGCGTCCGCAGAATCGAACGTGATCGTCCCGGCTGCACCCGAAGTATTGTTCCACTCCAGACTACCGCCACTGTCCAGAATGGGTGCGGAAGGATCAAGCGTGTAACCAGTGGTGGGTGTCACGCTAAGGTTGATGCCAGCATTGTCTGCATCGTTGCTGGGTGCGAAAAAGCTGGCCAGATCGATGTCGGTTGTCCCGTTCTCGTCGACGGTCGTGTTGATCGAATCGTACGTCGCCACGTCATTAACGGGATTGACTCGAATTGCCATTATGCGAGTCTCGTAAGCTCCTGAAGTGGTGGTGGTCCCGTTGGAGTCTCTGACGACGAACGTCACACCCATGTAGATGTCGCCGTAAAAGTTCTCTGGAGGAGTCACCGTCAGGTCTTCAACCTGCATGTTCATGCCGGTGATGTAGGCCACGTGACTGTAGCCGGTGATTTCGATGGTGGTTACTCCGTCTGACACGCGAGTGCCGGGAGGCATGCCGGATAGTTGAATATCGTCAGCGTACTCACTGCCGTCTGTATCGATGTTGGAGAAAACCAATTTCAGCGGAACAGGAATGTCTTCGTCGGTGAACGACGTGGGGGTGAGTCGATCCACAAAGATGCCATTGCCGAAGTTGGCTCCATTGTTGTCGCCATCTGAACTTACGTAGGTGACGACCAGTTCTCCGTTTGCCAGCATCGCCAAAGCCGGCTCACGCTGGGATCCGTACTGAGGCGTGTTGACAATAAAATTGTCCGTGACAGGATTCAAGTCGGTATCAAATCTTGTTCCGGCAACTCCGATGGAATGGTTGTCCGCGTTGATGGAGTTCCATACTGCGATGAAACCACCGTCATTCAGGCTGATTATTTCGGGCAGAGCATGGAAGGTGGTACTGTTCGGGTTGAGCACTTGGATCGGATTGGTGGCGGGAGTGCCGTCCAGATCAAATCGTCGAGCCAATATTTCGCTGCCAGCGGTCGTCGCATCATTGTTTCTCCAGACGATGACGAAGCCATCATTCCCAAGAGACGCCACGCGCGGGTTGAATTCAGGCGTTCCGGTGGCTTCACTCACCGTCTGCGACTCGGTCAGCGGAGCACCGGACGAATCTAACAATCGATACATCACTCGGCCCGACAGATTGTCGTACCAAGTAGCAACGATAGCGCCGCCGTTGAGTTCGGCAATGCGAGGAGAGAATTGTCCGCTTGAGTCGGGTGCGATATCCGCGTTATTCAACAGGAATTCATTACCCGGATTCCCATCGGCGTCAAATATCCTTGCGACCGCTGCGAAGCTGGCGTCTGTTTCGAGGGTCGTGTCAAGCGTTGACCAAGTGGCGATAAAACCTCCGTCACGCAACGCCGTCAGCGAGACAAAATCTTGATTGAATTGCGAATGTTGAGCCAACGTGATAGTCGCCGTTCCCGTCGCGTCGACCGTGCCGTCAGCGAGCAGGATATTTCCGCTAAGATCAAATCGTTGGGCATAAATGTCGACTTCGCCACTATCGTTCATTGTGGTTGCAGCAATGATAAAGCTTCCATCGGCAAGCGTGATGATCGAAGGACGCGTCTGATCACCCTCCAGATTTCCGCCAACCAAGACCTCGGAGCCTACCTTGTTGTTGGCTGCATCAAAGCGTTGAAGATAAACCTGTTGCCCGTCGTTTGAGTCGCCGTTTCCGTCGCTATCGCCGATCAAGTCGGTGTCAACAGATTCCCAAACGACGACGTAACCTCCATCGTCGAGTGCTGTAATCTTCGGGCGATTCTGTTCTCCCTCGATCGAAGCGTTGACCGGAATTCCTCCGCTGGTGGAGGTGTAGCTGGTTCCAAAACTTGATAGCAAACCATCGACTTCAGGCTGAACGTCCAGCGTCAATGTCGAGAACGAGTCAGCATAATCGATTCCATCGTGTACGAAAAAGAGCAAGGTGTCCTGGCCGGAGTAATTCTCGTCCGCCACATACAACAGTTCGCCGGACGCTATTTCGCTGGGAAGGATGACTTGTCCAGTCGTGACTTCAACTCCATCAAGGAATAAGCTGCCGTGCTGCGGAACACGGGAGATCTGCAACTGAGTGAAAGTGCCTCCGTCAGAGTCGCTGAATCCAAAGTCTGAAACGCCAATCGCCTGCGTTCCATCTTCAGGAAGAATCAACGTCTGGTCTTGCCCGGTAGGCGACGCATTGTTGCTGCTTGCGGGAAGGCCCTGATAAAAAAGAACGTCGCCACCAATCACCTGATTCAAGTAAGCAGACGCGAACGAATTGTCATTGACGGTGGTGACGCTCGCTTGGAAACGATTGACAAACCGTTGGGGAATACTTGAAACGTCCAACGAAGCCTGCGACGCAAGAACATTACCTGTCGCAAAATCGACCGTCGCACCATAAACCTCCTGTAAATCTGCTTGGCCGGTCTGGTCAATCCCTTCACCTTCCCATGAGATTCGCACATTGCCATTGTCCAGCAAAGCAACGCTGGACGCATACTGATCACCGTCAGTTTCCTCGACGAAGTCCGAGTATGAAGCAACGGGAGACGCATCAAACAAACGACTTTCGGCACGCACTTGCAGGTCAGCGCCGCCGCCGAGATCATTTGCCGTAAATGAAACGACAAAATTTCCGCTGGAGTCAATGTCTGTCGACGCTTGAATGAATTGATAATTCGCTTGCCCTTGGATTTGTTGCGTCGTCGAATGCGCCGTTCCGTCCGCATGAAATGTCTTGGCGTAGATGGCGCTTTCGTCGTTGGCGGAACCATCGTGTGTATCCCAAACCACAACGAACTGCCCGGAATCGTTCATTGCCACGAACGCATTGGCCGATTGTTCGAATTCAGCGAACCCTGACCCGCTGATGTTGAATACTCCTCCAACTTCGCTGCCGTCGACGCTGTAACGGCGTGCCAGAATTTCTGACACGCCCGCTGTTGTTGACTCCCAGACAATCACAACATTTCCGGCAGCGTCAATTGCAATCGATGAATCATCCCCCTCGACACCCGCTGCTGGCACATCGACTCTGAATTCACCACGGACGACTGAGTTACTGCCGTCATAGAACTTTGCGTAGACGGCGCGTTCCCCAGTAGTGGTTACGCTTGTCCAGGTAATTGCCTTGCTGCCGTTTTCCGCGACCGCGACCGATGCGTGAATCTGTTCACCCGCCAAAGTCTCATTGACCACCAGATCCGTGGTGACGTTTCCAAACTGGTCCGTGAATCGCATCACGACATCGTGACCATCTGTCACGCCGGCATCGTCAACCGAAGTCACAATCGTCGTTCTTCCGGCGCCGTCCACTCCGATCGATTGAACTTGCCCTCCGTTTTCGGCAGCCGCCAAGTGATCCGCCAGCGATTGTTCCCAGTGTTGCTGCACGGTTTGAGAGAAGGCAAGGTTTGATTCTGTCAGTCCAACGGTATACTCAAAGTCCCAGTCACCGCCGAGTGAATCATGACCGGTAATATCGTCGCTTGCCGCCACGTCGGCTCCGGTCAGCGAAGCCAGCGAGTCAATAAAATCTTTCCCTGATTCGGATTGGGCCACATCACATCCGTAGATCAGCAGGTCGGCATTGATCGTCAATGCCGCGCTCCAGCCCGCGACCGATTCGCTGAATTGATCAAGATTGCTGGAACTCAGCCGATCGGTTCCCAATTGAATGGTTCCGTCGCTTCCATGCGAAATCAAGTGCATCGCGTCAAAAGGTTCAGCGCCGTCAGCAACACGATTGCTCAGCTCTTGGCCAATCGTGTCGATTCCGGAAGATGCTGTGTCGAGGTAGATGATTTCAAAAATACGGTCACGGTTTCCCGACGTAAGCAGGTCATCCACGAGCTGTTGATAGCCGTTGACTCCACGATCGACAACGATCAGCTCGTTGGTAACTTGCAACGCATCGGCAGCTAGCGAGACACCTACTTCTTCAGCTTCAGACAAGCTGGTGAAAGACAATTCGTCGCTCAGTTGAGCGTCCCGTTCGTGGGATTCATGATCGACATCGTCAAGTCCTTCACGAACATGAAAATCCCATTTGTCTTCGGTTTCAGGCAAGATAAAGAATGGCTCTGCTGGTTGAAACAGCGTCGCGGAAGCATCGGCGATGGTATCATCAATCGCATCGGCTTGGACGATCAGATCAACAGGGACCGGCACCGCGCTGTACAGCACACGATCTTCAAGAACCTGCAGGCTGACCTCGATGGGCGTCGCCGTAACGTTAGCTGCAACGTCTTGTTCCGATTTCCTGGTCGCGATCAGGCGTTCCGCGACCTTTTTGAAAAAACCGGGTTTGGAATCTGCATCAAGCATGAAATGATTCGCAGCAACAAACGAAAGCCAAAGAAAATGAGGCAGGGCTGAACGTACCCGTCGCGCAATTTCGATCGGGAACCCTGACAAACCTAGCTTTTCTTTGCCGCGCGGCATTGGTTCATTTGGGCAATTGGACCGCAATGTCAGAAATCAACCCAATCCAATTCTGCCGCTTGAACCGGTTAGTTGGGCGTTGACGGCTGGCACTGGATTACAGAATTTGCGAGGAATTGACTTCTGAAAGCGCCCGAACGATCCAGCTCCGCAGTTCGGTGATGACATGCCCAGCAATGGAGCCGGGGTATTGTCCAACGCTGACTCGCCCAATCGATCCCGTTCTTAACCCGCGCGTTGTATCGTCAGCTAATTCAACCACCGCTTTAAACCTGGGATGCAGCAATTCCGCAGTATCTGTTTCCGAATCACCCCGAGACGCTGGTCGAACCGCGAGCGGACCACCAGTGCAGGAAGTGAGGCGTGGGTCGACGTTGGTGCTGGCCAATGGGGCAACGGACACGATATTGCCTGAAACTTGAGTGCAGGTGTCAGTGCGAAACGTCGCATTGGAAGCGGCTGTTTGACTGAAAGCCTTCAGATCATTTTGGTCGATCGCCAGCACGATTTCCTTCTGCGATTCATCAACAATCTTGAACAATGGCGCCCCGCGTTCGACGTAGCGATTGGACAATGAGTCAAGATCTGTTCCAATAACGGTTCCGTCGCGACTGGCTGTTACCTGTAGCCAAGACTGTTGTTGGCGAATGTCTTCAACTTGGCGTTCGAGAGAATGCCACGCAACGACCTCTGCTTGGTAGGCCGGGATATCTCGGTCGGAGTGAAATCGGCGACTACGAATCATCGACATCTCTTTGGCGGCCTCCAGTTGGGCGAGTTCTGCCGTCAGTTCCGGATTGTTCAACTCCAATAGCACTTCGCCTTCCCTCACGTGCGAGCCGCTTGAGGCAAGAACCGTGGAGACAAAACCGCTTACCTTCGGCCTGACAATGTCTGCGTCTTGGTACTGAACGATCGCCGGCGCCGAAACTTGAAACGGCCACGGAATAATGAATAGAGACAAGATCACTGCCACGGCAACCGGGGCCGCGACAAAGGCGATTCGACCCAACGGAGGTCTCTCGCTGCCATTTCTGCCCATCAATAGCCCAAGCAACCGCCATGCCGGAAGCCCAACCCAAATGGCAACACCAACGATTGCCAGTGCAATTCCGAATCCGTAAAACAACGCCGTTGCCATGATCGAGAGCGAAATGCAGATGAAGATCCGCCACACGAAAGCTGCCAATCCGTACGATTTGATTGCGAGCCCTCTCGCGAGTGACTCCTGAACCGGGTTCGAATGCATGCCCAGCAAGTATCGACGTCCAAGATGTTGTAGAAACTGTTGCCCTGACTGCGCTAGGTTCGGGATCTCAATCAAGTCTGACAAAATGTAGTAGCCGTCAAACCGCATCAGAAAATTTGCGTTGAATAGGATCGTTGTCAGACTTCCAGTCAGCATCACGTTAAATAGGTGGAAGCGAGTCACTGGATCGTCGTTGTATGCCCACAGGATCGCTGCGATTGAGGCAACAAAGAGCTCGGCGTACATCCCAGCAGCGGATACTGCGATGCGTTTCCACTTCGAAGCGAATCCCCAGCAGGAGGTGACATCAACGTATGGGATCGGAACAAACAGAATGAAGACCAAGCCAGCTTCGGGAACGTGCCCACCGAACTGCTTGCAAAAAAGTCCGTGTCCAAGCTCGTGCAAAATTTTCATGCAGACGAACGTAACGCTCAACCACATCCACGCACTTGGAACAAAAATCGAGAGTGCAGCGCTGGTTAGCTCAGCACTGCTTGACCAAACGTGAAAGACCGCGATGACGAGCGTACAAAGCCAAACCATAAAAAATAACTTACCAGCTGTCCAGCCGAACCAATCAGATGCCCATCGGATGATTGGTTCCGGGTTCCCCAGAGGCAACTTGATAAACAGTGGATTGGATTGCGCGAGTAGCTTTGCGTTACCGCGTTCTTGTAGGCCGTCTAGCAAATGAGCCACGTTGGCCCTTGCCGTCTGCGAAGCATCAACAGGATCGGCCAAGCGATTCTGCAGCAACCAATGACACGTCCTCGTTGCGTCACGAATCGTAAAAGCCTTGCAATCCAACTGACTTGAGATTTCTTCGACCGCTTCTTGGATTGTCGTTTCCCCGTCCAGCAGCGATACGAATGCATACTCGGGTAGACCCAGTTGGTAAAACCCCGACGACGTACTATCTTGAGCGACGTAGCAGGGCACTCCACCGTATTCGTGAAGCTGAAATTGCAATCCATGCCGCAGCCGCAAACGGACGTTTGCGATTTCCATGGCTTCATTTTCACACCGTTGGTTCATTTCGGATGCCGCGCACTATGCTAAATAACGGTTAAGAACTATTGAAATAACGAGTACATTTTTTCACATGGCCGGTGAAACAGAATCCAGCCAATCGGCCTGAGATGCTCCGTGACTTTGACACGTCCCTTCATTCCGGGCCGGAGCTTTTGGTTTGAGTTGTCGATCCAAACTTCACCCAAGAAAACATTCCTCTGGTCGCGAACTTCTGATTCCGGATGGACGAATTGCAACGCGCCGTGCAATGTTTCAAATGGGTTGCCTTCCAACACGATTGACGCCGTCTGATTTGGTTGAATGTACGAGATTTCAGAGGCGGGAATTTCAATCTCTAGTTTCAGATTATCCAACGCGGCAATTTCCATCAGGACATCGCCCGTTCGGACAGGTGCTCCAGTGACGTCCTGCAGATCACCTTGCAACACCACTCCATTCGATTGAGATTTAATTTCTAGGTTTTTCAACCGATGTCGAATCAGCTGCAATTTTGCATCCAGCTGTCGGAGTTTTAGTTCCGCAATCTTTGTTTCTGCCGCGTCTCGTGCGGTACGACTCACGTCACGTTGTTTGGTGGCCGATTGCTGCTGAGCGAGCACGTCCACCATTTCAAGCTGTACCTCTCGATCGTCCATCCGAGCGATCACTTGGCCCGCAGCAACGATGTCGCCCGGTTTGGCGTAGGATTGCTCAAGAACTCCATTGTGTGGAGCGACCGCAAACTGTCGCTTCGCAGGTTTCAAAACACAGCTGCAATCGATTCGATGCGGGATAGGAATTAACATGGCGAGCGTGATCGTCGCGGCGACGGCAGCAGTCACTTTTGCGGCCCTGCCTTTGATGAAGTTTCGCGACCAAGTCACCAGTCGTCGCGCGGGACTTGCCGCCGCCCGTCGCGCCACATCCAACGAATCGGCGAGATAAGTACTGGCGGTTCTGGCGAATTGAGCCGTGCGGTCTTGATGCGGTCCGCCAGCTGGAAGCAGACACAGCCACGCTCCAATCGTGCGCCCGTCATGCGTCGTTAACGGAGAAGTCACCAGAGCGGAACTCGGGTTGTTGTCGATCATTTCGCGGTGAGCCAACTTCATGCTGCGACGAGAATCATCGACCGAGGGGAATGAAGTCGTGTCTCCCCGGACCAGTGACTCTTCCATGGCGGCCTTGATTTGTTTTGGCAAAGCGCCTGTCGAACTGACCTCCATCGCGCCCGACATAGATGCGACTTTGACGCGCAAACTCCCCTCACGAACGACGTAGCCGATCGCGATGATTTCGGCGCTCAAGAACCCAGCCAGACGATTCGCGGCAACAATTTCAGGTCGGGCTTGATGCTTGACACTCGATACCTCCGCGGTTAATTCCGCGATTGCGGCAGTGGCATCAATTTGCCACGTAAGACTCTGGGTACGTTCACGTTCGTGCCAACGACTGACATAGGCCGCAATCATTTGCAGGATTAACAAGAATGATGCTGACGATTCACTTCCCATACTAAGCGCCAAGCACAGACATTCGCCGGCCTGGCTGGGGTTTCTTGGATCGTAAACAGGGGTGGCAATGACCGTTAGTTCGCCCGAGGTGACGATCTGCGGTGCGACTGATTTGATGGCCGCCTCTGCGGTTGGTAAAAGCGACGATTTCATCAGGCCAAGGTTTTGGTTTTCAACTCCGCTGTGTTCGGCGACATATTGGATGGGTTGCTGATCGGTGATGCTCAAATGGCCTGCCCAGATTGCATTGGTCGATCGACATGCCACGTCGACCAATCGTTGCAGGGTATCAGTCCGAGAAGCATTCAGCGCCGTGATCGATTCAAGCTGATGCTGAATTGAATCAAGCGTTGGGTCTTCCGTCGGGGAGGGAGACCGGTTGGCGGCGGATGACTGACATGTGCGCAGCTTTGTCCTAGGCGTCGGCTGATGGCTGTTGGGCAGAGTGGGGTTCATTGGCGCGTTTAGCGTTCTAAGAAGTTTGCAACCGCTTTTCGATTGCGCGTCGTACGTGGACTCGGGTTCAATTGCAACTAACCTTTGATGGAAGCACTCATTCGCGGCAAACTAGCCTGCGGGACGGTTGAATCGTCCGAGCGAGACGGGGATGAAACTTTTTGCTGAATCAGTTCTTGTCGGCGATCGATGACCTCGTTCAAGATTTTTGTGAGTCGCTCAACGGCTGACCAAGGCATCGCCAGCCGAGTGTGAATCGGAAGTGACTCGCCCTGTTGAGTCGCGGTATCAGCCGGCAGCGTGCCGGAAGAGAAATCGAGCAACAGCTCCTCGGTGCTCGGACTGGCAAGGAATTGAGTCGCGTAAATGACTTCCGATTTCTCATACCGGATCGAGATTTTTTTGGTGGATTTTTGATCTTGTGGTTGAGGCATTGGAGCTCCGTGGGGATTGGAAGGATAATGTAGCTTGCGAGCCGATCACTCGAACGTGGTGACGTTGAAGTTTTTACTTAAACTGAATGAACCGATTTGCTTCGCCATTGGCGGTCGACGCCTCGGCTTCGTTAAGGATGCATCGCAACCCACTGCGAAAATTTCCGTGACGGTTGTCCAACCGCAACTCGACGCGGACGGTGCCGCTGTTCGAATCCGTGACGGGAGCGATAAAGTCGATGGTTGCCGTCGTGTTCTGATTGGTGGCTGGAATTGAAACACGTGCACGCCCACCCTGCTTCATTTTCGCCGCCTGTTGCGTCGTCAAGAAATATCGAACCTTTAGCTGGTCTAACTGAGCGATGGTTGCAACATGGCTTTCGACGGTCGTGACGGCCTCGCCTTCATGGTGTGGCAGCGTCAATACGACACCGTCATTTGGCGCTAGGATGATTCGACGTTCGATCTGCGTTTGAATTTTCCTCATTTCAATTTCGTAGCCGAGAAGTTCATCCGTCGCCGTGTTCACGTCGGCGTTGGCAAGATCATACTCAAGTTGAGCCTGTCTGACTTCTTTGCCGCTGGCGTGATTCTTCTCCAGCAGTGCGTTCATTTGCGAGAGATGGTGTTCGGCATTTTTGAGCTTCGCCTGAGCAGCTTCCAGCTTCCCACGCGATTCGAGCTTCAGTTTTGCGGCTAACAACGCCACCTGAAGCACCTCGGTGTCTAACCGGCAAATCACGTCACCTGCTTTGACGGTTGAACCTTCACCAACTTCGATTGATTTGATGACGCCTGATTCAGGCGACGCTACGTGTACCGTTTTGAAAGGCTCGATGAACCCTTCGTCGGAAGCGGGCGATTGGGCAGCCAGCTGATGCCCAAACATCACCAACACGAGCATGGTCAGGGTTAAAACAAGAGCTAGATTTCGTATCGTTTTCATTGGTAGTTCACCGCTTTTTTGACGTCGTCCAGCCATAACTCTTCTCGCATCACGTTCTCGCGTTGTTTTTGGCTTTCTTTCTCAGCGGTCTGCTGAGCTTTCGAGATTTGTTTATCAAACGATGGATTAGGTTGTCCGTCACGGCTTGCACATAGACTGGCAAGAACCCTCTCCAGCGAGGTGGCAAAACGTTTCACGATTTCGTCGTCGGCAGAAACGAAGAACTGTCCGCTGCCCGGATCACCTTGCCTGCCCGCGCGTCCGAGAAGTTGTCGATCAATTCGCCGTGAGTGGTTTCGTTCGAACCCTATCACGTGCAAACCACCTGCACCCAGGGCACCGTCTTGCAAGTTAATGTCCGTGCCTCGCCCAGCCATATTTGTTGCCACGGTGATCGCGGCAGGTCGGCCTGCGGCTGCAATCAGTAGCGCTTCGTCAGCATCTTGGACTCCATTGAGTACTTGGTGAGGAACCGCTTGCTGAGCCAATGCTTGGGAGATTTGAAGGGTTTGCTGGATCGTTCGCGTGCCAATCAGAATGGGCTGCCCGGACTGATGGCGGGTAACGGCGTCCGTGACGACAGCCGAAATCTTCCGGCGTTCGCTCGAAAAATATCGTGTTGGGATTTCGCATTGTCTGGACTGCTTTCTGCGTGGGATCGCCACGACCGGCAATTGATAACAGCTGAACATTTCCCTTTGATGCCCTGAAACGGTTCCGGTCATCCCACAGAGCAGGCCGTATCGCTGGAAATAGCGTTGTCGCGAGATCCGAGCCAGTGTTCGTTTTTCTTCCGTGATTTCAACGCCTTCCTTCGCTTCGACGGCTTGGTGCAGGCCGGCTCGCCAGTTCCGGTCGCTAAAAATTCGCCCCGTGTATTCGTCAACGATTTTGACTTTTCCGTCGTGAACGATGTAGTTGATGTCACGTCGCATCGTGTGCTGAGCACGTAATGCTGATTCAATGTACTGTTGCCATGGACGAACAAGGTGGTTCGACGATAGTTGCTGGTCAACCAGCACTTGAGCCATGTCAAGGTCCGCCAACATGTCAAAAGTGGCTCTTGGTTCAGGGACGTGGTTTGGCGGAACAGCGTGAATTGTTTCTGAACCCGCTTGCGTCAGGAAAACAGTTTTTGCTTGATCATCAACAACAAAGTCATGATCTCGTTGAAGGTCTAAGGCGATCTCATTTGCTCGATGGTAGTGCTGTTTAACGGCGGAGCTCTTGAGTTTATTTAGCGAGCCAGAACTAAGCACCAAAGGTGTGGTGGCTTCGTCGATTAGAACGCTGTCAATTTCGTCAATGATCGCCACCGCGTGGCCTCGTTGGCAGTGGTTGGGGCGGACTTTATCTTGTGAGAAAAGTTGGCGTTTTAAGTTCTCTCCCAAACGATCGGGGCCGCGTGACATCAAAGAGATTTGATCGCGTAAAAAGTCAAATCCAAACTCGTAGCCTGTCGAAAAGGTCACGTCGCAAGCATAAGACTTGCGTTTCGCATCAGCTGACTCACCATCGTTAGAAATGCCAACCGTCAGCCCTAGCAACTGTAGCGCGGGAGCCACGAACTCAAAATCTCTCTGCGTTAAGTATCCATTGACCGTAGCGACATGAACGCCCCGCCGTGTGAGCGCGTGAGCGACGATCGGGAAAGTGCTGGTCAGAGTTTTGCCTTCTCCCGTTTGCATTTCCACGATGGCTCCGCGCGACATTGCGATACCGGCCAGCAACTGCACGTCGTACGCAGTCATCCCAGAGGTGCGAATCAGGGCTTGCTTAGCCAGTGAAAGCGACCTGACCAAGACGTGGTCGGCCATCGCCTTTTGAGGTAACTGAGCAACTTCGTCTTGGAGTAAGCCAATTTGTTCACGCAGTCCCTGATCGCTTGTCGACGCAAGCGAGTCGCATCTCTCGTTGATGGATTGAAGCAGGCGATGATCCGCCGCGGTCGGCGCGTGACAACGCGTCGCAAGCATGTCTCGCACGCTTGTGTAGTTCTTTTTTTTGAGAGACTGGGTTTTGAACATGGTCATCAGAACGTTGTTATTTACTCGCCTGACACAAGCGGAGACGTGAGCGAGTCCGCAGTGTTTTCGTCGACACTCATGTTGGTGTATTCAGCCCCGAGACGGCGCGAATTGACATGATCGAAAGCGTTCGTCTTCGAAAGGATCTTGGTGGGCAGACCATCGACGCAGGCGACGGCGTCTTCGACTTGCTCGTGTTGCAGCAGTGTCCCGGTGGCTCGTTTCAAATTCATCAAGGCGAGGTTGTAAGTCGTTTCGGATTTCGCGAACTCGAACTCGGATTCAGTAAGCTGGGCTTGAGCCTGCAAAACGTTGTCGAGGTAAAGCCCGACGTTCGAATCGCGACCGGGGATTGCCGCCCAACGTTGCTCAAGATTTTCGAGTCGTTTTGAGGCGGCCTGCATCGCATGGTACTTCGCCTTAAACTCTCGTTCTGATGTGCGAACTTCGCGAGCAGCCACTTTCGTCTCCATCAGCAACGTTTCCACGGTCGTGCGGAACTGGTTCTGTAGTTGCCGCAGTTCCAAGCGTCGCCGGTTCAAACGTGCACGAGCAGCCCGGTTCTGGACTGGGATTTCGTAATTAAGTCCCACGGAGTAGCCGGGCTCGCCGGTCCGGAACTGGTCCACCCACGCTCCACCAATGTTGCTGTTGCCTCGCAAGCCTGCGACGTAAGTCTCAAAGACTAAGTCCAATTGTGGCATGAGCTCATTCTTGGACATGTTCAACCGCACGCACGCAGCCCGCATCTGCTTGATGGACTGATTGACTTCGGGTCTCATTTGCAATGCCGTCGAGAGAATTTCACCGATTTCAAGCGGCTCTGTCTGCCGAGTTGGGTTGACCGATGGGATGATTTCGAGATTGACGGTGTTCGCGAGTTCGGGATCGTTAACCAACGCGTGGATTCGTTCTTGGGCGTTACGGACGGCCATTTCTGACCGGACCAAATCCGCTTTGCGTTCGGTGACTGCGGCTTCGACCCGTACGACTTGGCTCCCCGCAATGTCGACACCCATGCGGCCTCGAAGGTCGTTCAAAATCTTTTCGGCTCGCAGGTACAGTTGCTGTTTCTGCACAAGCGAGACTCGCTCCAGATACAGCGACCAGTAGGCGCGTGTGACTTCAAGCAGATGAGACTGAAGTTGCCTAGAAAATTCGTCACCTGCAATGCTCGCATCAATTTTTGCTAGGACAATCAGGCTTGTGTTGTAGACTTGGCCTCGTCCTCGCATCAGTGGCTGGATATAGCCCAACCGGATTCGAGAAGTTCCTTGATTGTTGGGTTGGAAGAACGTTGAATTGGTGTTTTGGAATCCAAGCTCTTGGGAGATATTAAACTGACCGCCACTGATGTTTTTACGACGGACACCGCCACTGTAGGACCAGTGATTGTCACGGAATCGAGGTGAGCCACCGGTCGTCAAAACGTTACCAACCGGGTCACTCAAATCGTCCCACCGTGTGTTGATGAACGTACGCCAATCAAAAGCAGCATCCGCTTCGACGATCGCGGTTTGTCGGATGAACGGTAAGTCGCTGAAAACCTTGACCTGTGCTGAGCTTTCAAGAGTCCTAACGATTAAGTCTTCAAGGTCCACGATTGCCGGCGTGGTCCCCGTTTGCAATCGATTGCTCATTGCTTGTTGCCACCACGGTTGAAAACCGTCAGGTATTTCGTCGATCGCGACCAACGACTGTCGTTCGGTGGCATCCGATTCAGCCGCCACTTGAATTCGCGAGTGGTACTCGGCGACACTTGCGGAAGCCCCTGCCTGAGCGAAGCTCGTCCTGTTGCAGCACACGACGGTCAGCACGCTGACGATCGCAATCATTCGGTGGCAGCCTCGCGGCAAGGCATCACCGCGTGTCGAAAAACCGGTGTACATAGGGTCAACATCCATGTCTGGCGGGAAAGCGCGTGTTGAAGAGCACGCGTGGAAAAGACACGATCCTTGTGTCTACGGTTTCATTCGGTTGGCAGAATGAAGCCGGCCATGCGATGGCACACAGCGCTGTGCAAATTCGTTGCACGGATTCTGTGACCTTGTCGTTAAATGCTGGTCGCAACGATTACAAGACGCGACTGATGTCGAAGTTCACCGAGTTTAACAATCGTATCAGCTGAGCGGTAGAATCGACTTCCATCTTTTCGAAGGTACGGCTTTGATGCCGCGATGCGGTTGGCACGGTCACACCAAAGTGTCGTGCGATTTGCTTCAGTGATTGGCCCTCGAACACCAATGGCAAGAACTCACGTTCACGATCGGTAAGCGATGAAATGAGCGATTGAATTCTTCGCTTTTCGGCGCGAGCCGAGTGTTCACGTCGTGAAACGTCTAAGGCGCGTTCGACTCTTGCCGCTAGCACTTTGCCATCGACGGGTTTTTCAAGAAGATCGATGGCTCCATTTCGCAATGCACGCGTGGCCGAAGAAACGTCTACATCGCCAGAAATAAAAATAATGGGCGTCGGCATGTTGCGGTCGATCAACATCTGCTGAAGCTCAAGGCCATCAATCGCTGGCATACGAAGATCGAGCAAAAGACAACAGACGACACTCTCGTCCAAGGTGTTAAGCCAGTGAACGGGAGACTTGAAGCATGTTATCTTGAAGCCTTTTGATTCGAGCAAAAACTTAAGCGATTCGCGTGCGGCATCATCGTCGTCGATCAGGTACACGGCCTCGTTGGATCGTTGCATCGTTGCACTGCCAGTCGAAAGGGGAAGGGAGAAAGCAAGTGCGGGGGGGTAGACCGCCATGATAACAAATTCGAATAACAAAAAAAAGTGCGTATTGATTAATGGCTCAACGCTTCAACGCTTGCAAATAAATCAGGCGCGGGATGAAAAACAATTCGTGGCCGATTTTTCAGGAGTAAAACTGGCATCAGGCGAACGCTCATCCAGTCAACCATGCGTGGCGCGGGCTGAATCTGTTCACTCGGATAGCGGAAGACTCTCGAACGTCGACATAACAACGCAAAAGAGAGTTCACCGTTCTTGGGCATGCGAAGGAGGGATTTTGGAGGCGGTTCCCTAGCGATCTTGCCACGTTTGGATCGTGCGACCGGTTACCGGTTAACCGTTCACTTGAATTCTGGTAGTTCAATCGTGAATAAGGCACCCTCTGGTTGATTGGGCTCGGCTCGAATCGTTCCATCAAGGGAGCGCATAATCGAGCGACAAATCGATAGTCCTAGCCCTAGTCCCGTGGGAGAGTCTGTTTCAAATGGTTCAAAAAGCTTGGAAGGATCGGCTGAAAATCCGCAGCCATTGTCTCCAAAAGTAATCTTCACGATTGAGTCGACCTGCCGGGTAGAGACCTGAATGATGCGGCTTTTAGTATTCTGGCGGAGTGCCTGAATCGCATTGGCCAGCAGGTTAACCCAAACCTGTTCCAATTGAATTCGGTCGGCTGCCACTGTTAACTGTTTGGGACAAAGATCCAAGCTTATTTCAACTTGCATTTCCGCCAGCGACGGCCCCATCAGCGCGAACGCTTCGTGCACGGTGTCGTGAATTTTTACTCGCGTCTTATTGATCGGTTTGTTCTCGGCCATCCGGCGCAGACGCTTGACGATGGCGGAGGCGCGTCTTGCTTGATCTTCTGCCTTGACAATCACGGCCTCGAACGTTTCCAGCCCTTTTGCTCCCTCCCCAATACTAGCGCGACAACCACTGAGGTAGTTTGCGACTGCTCCGAGTGGTTGATTGAGCTCATGGGCCAATTGGCCTACGATTTCACCCAGCGTTGAAATGCGCCCGTAGTGGTTCAATGCTTGTTCCCGCTGGCGCAATTGCCGCTCCATCCGTTTCTGGTTGCTAATGTCACGCCATGCAGACCGACTGTAGAGAATTTCTCCCTGTTCATTTCGAACAGCAGTGACCTTGAGACTTACGTCCAGTGCCGTGCCGTCTTTACGCCTGAGAACTAATTCGGTTTCACGGACCTCCCCGTGTTTCACGAAAGTCTTAAATGCAACGATGACTCCGTTATGGCACGTTGGGTGATACAGCCTCATTAAATCCCGACCGATTACCTCGTCGCGACAGTATCCAAGACGGTCGAGTAGCGTTTGGTTGCATCGCGTAACCGTTCGCGTCTTCGGGCATACCGAAACATAAAGGTCTGGCGCATTCTCGTACAGGTCTTCGAACCGTCTCCTTTCCTCGCGCAATTGCAGTTCAGTTGAGCGATGACGTACTTCTGCTTCGGCTAGGCTTCGTTTCGCTTCTGCAAGTTGGTTTTTGAGCGAATGAACTTGATCCGTCATTGCAGGCTTGCCGTTGGCTGCTGCGCTGCAATCGGTTTCGCGATGTTGACCGGACATAAACTGGCGACCTTGAAGAACTGAATGGATGGGAACCCATAACTCCCCAAAATATCCCAATTATGTGTTGATCGACATCTCAATGAGTGAATCCGCATCGCGAGACCTGCTAGCGGCTTCGAAACGGAGCGGTTGCGAAGCTTACCTTGCGCTCGCGTTCGTCGAACTGACGTTCAATTGATAGAGATGGTTCTTCCATCCAACTTGCAGTGGGTTATTGTTCGCTTCGTGCATCGAATTGATCGTCTCGTAAGCCGAATTTCGCTCAATGCTCTGAACGGTATCCCGTTCGCTGAAAAACAGCGACGAATGCGTTGCAGGATGGAAATATCGACGCATATTGAATCCGTCATGACGGTTTACATCCGATTGGATCGGTGCCGTTTGTTCAACATCCATGCGGTGTGGATGCTTCCAAATAACCGCATTCGGGAAGTTGGCAACCCAGTTTCCGCCGGCGTCAGCGACAACTTGCCGTTCGCCAATCACATTGCCCGCTTGGTCATAAATCCTTAGGTTTAATGTTGTGCCGGGTTCGGCCAAACCACTAAAGATCGGGTCGACCGGAATCGGCTTGAGCGTGCGATCTTCTGTTCGATCGTCATCACCGAAAAGACCACTGCGGTCACCACCAAACGGATTCGCGAAGTTGTTAAAGCTGTCAAAAGCAAACACAAGAACATCGTCTTCACGTGTCGAACTGTTGTTTGACGGATCAAGATCTGGACCGTTAAGCCCATCATCAGTGACGGTTGCTGTGTTGATAATCACATCAGCCAGTGGATCCTCAATGACGAACGGAATGGTGACGAAGATTGTCAATGTCGCCGATCCACCACGTCCATCAAGACTTCCAACGTCCCAAATCAACTCGCCCGTTGAAGCGTCGTAGTTCACGTTGGATGGATCGTCCGTGGTGACTTGATTACGGTCGACTACGGAAGTCGGGATCATATCCGTGACGGTCACGCCAGTACCATTTTGGTCACCGATATTGGTCACCGTGATCGTATATTCGAATGAATCACCCACCATCGCGGTTTCGGTTAGATTGGATGTTTTCTCAATCTGATAGTCAGGCGTCGCATTCAAACCAACTGTGTTGACAGATGTGTTGTCGGTTAGATCGGGGTCTGTTCCATTGTTTCCATCATCTGTAACCGACGCACTGTTATCGAACGAACCGACAAGTTGGCCAACCGGCTCCTGAACGGTGACCGTGACGGTCAGTGTTTTGGTTCCGCCGCCACCGGCGATAGAACCGGCATCCCAAACCAGATTTCCGGTCGTTGGATCGTAAACAACGTTCGCCGCGTCGTCAGTGACAACTGAAAAACCGTCCAACACATTGATTGGAAGTGTGTCACTCACCATGACACCCGTACCGCCCTGATTTCCGTTGTTGGTAACTTGCAGGAAGTAATTGAAAGTTTGCCCGGGAACAGCAGCCTGCGTCAGATCGTTCGTTTTCACGATTTGATAGTCAGGTTGAGCCGTTACCGTATTCACATCGTCATCCGAGTTATTGGTCGTGTTCGGATCGACGCCATTGAATGCGTCGTCCGCAACGGTAACAACATTCGTTAGACCAGCAATCCCCGAATTCAGTGGGTTGATCACATCGGCCATGACAACAATCGTAACGGTCTCGCCCATGCCAACCGATGAGAGATTCCAAGTAATCGTACCGGCAGACATGTCGATCGCACCGCCAGAAATTCCATTTACCGTTGCCGACACGTTCTCCAAAATATCGGTTGGGAACGTATCCGTTACCACCACGTTCTGTCCGCGAAAAGTTCCGTTGTTGGTCAGCGTGATCGTGTAGTCGATCGTTTGGCCGGGAACAACGTTACTTAGCCCATCGTCTTTGGTGATCACGTAATCTGGCGTCGCATGGTACCCAAAATCCGTGTCATCGTTGGTTTCGTTCAGCCCAAGAGTAACACGCGTCGTGTTGTCGGTCGTCCCGTCAATGTCGAACGTTGGATTCAAACCCATCGCATCAGGCAAGTCGTTGGAATCAACGTTGACGGTGTAGTTACCTGCGATCAGGTTCGCAAAATTGTAGTTGCCGTCGCCGTCTGTTGTTTGAACTCGGGTAACATCAATCGTTCCGTCACCGTCAACATCGATTTCGAGCGTTACGTCAACTCCTGCGATTCCGCGATCGTTGTCGCTTGGATCGAACGCTCCTCCGTTGCCGCTGTAGTCGAAGAAGATCGTGTCACCGATCGAGCTATTACCACGGTAGCCAAAATCCTTGTCGTCAACGTCTTGCCCTGACGCCAGATCGTAAGTCGATGCGTTTGGCGTGCCCAATCCGTCGTCGTCATACGTCTGCGTGGTTCCCGCTGGCTGCGTCACCCGTACCGTATACCGTCCGGCAGGTAGATTATCAAAAATGTACTCCCCGTTAACGTCGGTGAGCGTCGAAAGCGTGTGGTCAATATTGCCGTCGCTGTCGTAGTCGATGTCCAGTTCAACCGTCAGCCCCGCCAAGCCAATCTCGTTTGCATCTTCGAAGCCGTCCGCATCTTGATCCCAGAATACCGTGTCACCGATTGAGCCCGTGCCCATAAATCCGAAATCGACATCATCGTTGTTACCGCCGGTGGCGGACAGCGTCACCGTTGCCGTGCCATCGTTGGTCACGCCCGTGTCATCAAATTCTTCTGTGATTGTCGTCATGCCATCGGGGAGGCTTGAGGTGTCGACCGTTAGCTCAAAATCGCCCTCAGGCAAGTGTTCAAAGCGGTACGATCCTGCCCCGTCGGTCGTTGTCGTCAGTTGAAAATCGTCATCCGTTCCAAAGACCCCGTCTTCACCTGCAAACCCTAGAGTTACGTCGACTCCTGCGATGCCCGGTTCGCCACCGTTTTGACCACCGCTTCCGTCCGCGTCGTAGTAGATCGTGTCACCGATGGTCAACGCGCCCGTGTAACCGAAATCGATGTCGTCTCGATCGCTTCCGCCAACCGAGAATTCAGCGGTGTGAACCAACGTGCTGGCGCCGTCATTCGTTTCCGTAGTTTGAGTCAGCCCCGTTGGCAAATCGTTGACATCCACAGCGACTCGATAATTGCCATCAGCCAGCAAACCAAAGTTGTACCCGCCACTCGCATCCGTCGTCGTGTTGAGCATGACGTCGTCAGTCGTGCCGAAAGCACCATCTTGTCCGGCGTACGTCAGCGTCACCGCCACGTCACCCAACCCTGGCTCGCCAACATCTTGGTTGCCATCGCCATCGGCGTCGAACCAAACAAAGTCACCAACACTCTGCGTTCCAGCGAAACCGAAATCGATATCGTCTTGGTTGCGTCCATTGGTTGCGTCAAGCGTCACGTTCGCCGTGCCAGAGATAGACTCCGCGCCAGCAACGCCCGTCATGTTGCCCGGCAGTTCTGCATCGGCAGCGTCGACATTGACGCGGTAATTTCCGTCAGCCAAATTGGCAAATCCGTAGCTACCGTTGGCATCGGTTTCGGTCGTCAAGCGAAAGTCATCGCTCGTGTCGAACACGCCGTCGTCACCCGCGAACTGAAGGTCAACCGTGATGCCAGCCAATCCGGGCTCGCCCGAATCCTGCACGCCATCCCCATCGACATCATGCCACACAAAGTTTCCTATGGAACCGGCTCCGCGGAATCCAAAATCAACGTCGTCACGGTTGCTACCATTGAGCGTGATGTTGGAAGTTCCATCAACAGCAGCCGCGCTGTCGTCGATCTCATGAGTTGGCGACATGCCTTGAGGCAAGTCCAGTGAATTGTACGTGATGCGATATTCACCGTCGGCTAGGTTATCGAACTGATAATTACCATTGGCGTCAGTGGTGTCGGTGAGTGTGATGTCATCCGCGTTGTTGAAGATGCCATCTTGTCCGGCGAAGTTCAGCGTGACTTCTACTTCAGCCAGCCCAGGCTCATTGAGCACATCCTGAACACCGTCGCCATTACCATCGAACCATAGCCGATCGCCCAAGCTCAACGTGCCCGCAAAACCAAAATCAACATCATCATTGGTCTCGTTATCCGCGAGTGTGACACTGACGGTGCCGCTATTAGATTCCGTTCCGCTGACGCCAACAACGCTGCCTAGAAGATCTGTGTCGGTTGTGTCAACGCTGACTTCAAAATTGCCACCGGGCAAGTTGTCGACACTGTAACGGCCATCCGAGTCGGTCACCGTTGTGAAACTTAAATCGTCATCATTTCCAATGACGCCATCGGCTCCTGCAAACACGACATTCACAGTCACATTGGCTAAACCAACATCCTCCGCGTCTTGCACTCCATCGCCGTCAACATCCAGAAAAACGAAATCACCAATCGAGCCACCGCCCGTGAAACCAAAATCAACATCGAATCGGTCACTACCGCCGATAGTGATGTTTGAAGTTCCATCGATCGCTGCAGATGAATCGTCCGTCTCCGTCGTGCCCGTCACGCCGCTGGGAAGATCTGCCGCGTCAATCTCGACGGTGTAATTTCCATTAAAAAGCTCGGTGAAACTGTAGAAGCCGTTCGCATCGGTCGTCGTATGGTAAACGACATTATCGCCAATCGTTGAAAGGTCATTGTCAGCTCCGCCGTAGGTCAACGTCACGTCAACGTCAGCCAGCCCCTCTTCGCCTGTTTGTAATCCATCGTTATTGGCATCAAACCAGACGAAATTGCCAAGATCAGACAACGCTTCACCAAAGTCCTGATCGGTCAAACCTGCAAGCGGAACCGTTGCTGCAATCTGGTCCGGCGATGTGCTGGTGTACAGAGTCGGGTGTGTTTGGCGAAGAATATAATCGCCCGCCGGAAGGTTGTCGAACGAGTAACTCCCGTCAGGCCGCGTCGTTGTGGTGGCGATCAACGTCGTTCCCGTCGAGTCATAAAGCTCTACCGTTACGCCATCAATGCCCGTCGTTTCGCCCGTCTGTTGTGAGCCATCGCGATCGTTGTCAACAAATACCGTTCCTTCAATGGAAACGCCTCGTTCGCCAAAGTTATAGTTCGTTGCGTCAACGCCAGCGTTCAACTCGATGCTCGTGATTCGATCGTTCGTTACGGTGCTGCCGTTTCCCTCTGAGCCATCCGATTCCAAGCCATCGTTGTAGTCGGTCGGCTGAGTCTGTCGGATTTCGTACTGGTCACCCAACAATCCGCTAAAGCTGTACGTTCCGTCAGCCGCTGTATTGGTAAAGCCTACGAAAACAGGACTTCCGCTGCTTGTGTCGTAGAGCTCAATGCGAACACTTTCGATTCCATGTTCACCATCGACGGCATCAAACGACCCGTCGTTGTCAAAATCGTTGTAGACTCGACCGGCAATCGAGGAAGGTACATCGGTATCATCAGTCGCCGTTGCGTCAATGCCCGCCGTTCCACCATTGGTGTTGTCGTCGTCGATGGTGGCGCTGTTGGATATCGTGTGCTGGCCAATCGGCTGTGGATCATTGACCGTCACTTGAAACGTCACGCTGCCACTGGCTCCGGCAGCAAGGTTTCCTATGTCAAACCGGAATCGCCCTCCGCCGATATCCGTCCAGTCCGCTGTGCCAGCGAACGTGGTTCCGCTCGGAACGGTTTCGATAATCTGCACACCCGTCGCATCTTGATTACCGGTGTTGGCGTAGTTCAATGTGTACGTCAGAGTGTCGTCAAGGTCTGCGTTCGCTTGTCCATCTGATTTGGTTAGCGTAAGCACAGGATTCGCGTTGACGGTGTCAGTGTCCGAGCCGGTATTGTTATTGGTCGGGTCGATGTCATCATGAGTCGCCGACGCACTGTTGGTCACGTCGTTGATGCCAGCGGCCAAACTGTTCCGTACCGAAACGGTAACTTGAAGCGTTTTGCTGGTCGTTGCGTTGATTGACCCCGCATCCCAGTTCAATTCTCCCGTGCCCGAATCGTAAGTCACATTGGAAGCGTCGTCGGTCGTCACAGACGACAAATCAAATATGCTCCCATCCAAAAAATCTTGTACGTTGACGCCCGTTGCCGTATCGTTTCCATCATTGAAGACGACGATGTTGTACGTGTAAGTCGATCCTGGAACGACAGCCGCAACACCGTTTTCTTTTGTGATTCGCAAGTCCGGCTGGATAATCGTCAAGGATTCCAGCGAAGAGTCTGCGTAGTCGTCTTCTCCGGCATTGCCACCGTCGCCATCTCTCTCGTTCCCCGAGGCTCCGTCGAGCGATGTCCATGTCAAGTTTCCAGTGTTGTTGTAGCTGTTGCCAATGTCAGCAATGTCTGTGGTTACGTCAGCATCATACGTAATGACTAAAGCCTCGCCACTATCAAGAAGATCGAGGCCGCTGATCCTGAAGCCGTTGCTCCCAGTAACAATCGCGTAGTCGTCCACAACAGTCAGTACACTTCCTCCAAGTGTTACGCTGATGGTGCCTGTGTTCAATGTCAGGTCCTCGGGAAGCGTATCGCTGATAACTAAATCGTAAGCGTCGGTGTCGCTGGCCGCCGAGTGGTTGATCGTCAACGTATAAGTTACCGTCTCGCCAAGATTGGGCGTGTCATTGTTGACAGCCTTCAAGATCGTCAGATCGGGTTCGATGACTTCCACCGTTGCGGCGGAAGAAGTGTTCGACGTCTCCGTGCTTCCATCCGCGGTCCACGAGAGCTGAGCCTCGTTATCAAGTGATGTTCCCGTGCCGGAGCCGTTGCCGTTGTTCCCCACGGTGTTGGTGACGCGAACGGTGTAAGTGATCGTCAGCGTGTCAACATCGCCATTGTTGGTGTTGGCGTTGGTGACTGTACCGAGATCAAAAATATGATCGCCACCGCCCGTAGTCGGATTGAAAGTCGTCAGATCACTAAAATCACCGGTTCCGCGACTGGTCGTGATGTCCGTTGTAGCGGCTCCGTCTGATTCTGCCACAATATTGTCGATCGAAATGAATTCGTATCCGCTGGACAGTGTATCGATCAGCTGCAACGAGGCGTACGTCCCTTCCGTTAAGGTCAAAACGACTTGGTACGTTGCGGTTTCTCCAACGACCGCCTGACTCGCACCGTTGTTGACGTTATCAACACTGGTCCCGATCAACGTCTTGGCAACCGTCGGTTCGCTAATCGCCAGTGCGGTGTTTGTCGACGAATCACTGTAGTCGTTTTCTCCAACGCCACTGCCACCACGTTCGTTTGCGTCATCCCCGTCATCTGCGTTGGCGTTATCAAGGCTGGTCCACTGAACGTTTGCCGTGTTGCTGATGATTTCACCGGGTTCGGTTTCAGCGGTTGCCAACGTTCCCGTGATCGTAATGACAACGTCTTCGCCAAAATCTAAATCGAATGATTGGCCAGCAATGGTTCGAACCGTGTTGGTGCCAGAGTCGTATTCCAATAAGGTGTCGAGATCACCTGCTGTCGAGAGCGTGGCTTGGAAACTTCCAAACGTAATTTCGTCCGGTAACGCATCGCTGAAGGTCACATCAAACGCATCGGTGTCGCTGTTGGCGGTGTGCGAGATTGTAATTTCATAGGTCACCGTATCTCCCGCGTCACCTGTCGTTGATGACGTGAGCTGTTTGTCAACATTCAAATCGGCTTCAACGACTTCAATGGCGACGGATTCACCAGCGGTTTGATTTACGCCGCTGTTCCACTGCATTCGAGCGGTGTTGTTGAGCGAATCACCAGCAGAACTTCCGTTGCCATCTGCATCGACGCTGTTCATGACTCTGACGGTGTAAGTCAGAGTGATCTGCTCAATAACGGAGTTGTCGTTGTCGCTATTGGAGATGGTTCCTAAATCAAATGTCAGACCGTAGGGAGTTGCACTACTGCCGTCTCCCGTCACGGTCGGGTTGAACGTCGCAGTCGTCGCAAAGTCGTCGCTAGCGGCATCGGTGCTGAGCGCTGCCGAAGCCACTACATTATCGAGCCTGACGAACTCGAGGCCGGCATCAAGTTGGTCAATGATTTCGACGGTTGGTATGCCAACTTCTGGAACGTCAATCGTGATTGAGTACGTGATGAACTCGCCAATGGTCGCGTGAGCGTCCGTATTCGTCGATCCATTGTTGATGCCGGTTGAGACAATTTGCTTCAGAATGGTTGGTGCCAAAACAGTGATATTGGCAGAGTCCGTTGAAGCGTAATTATTTGGGTTGCCCGTTGACCCGTCCGCGCCCGTTCGCTCGGTGTCATCCGTGGTGTGAGCGGACTGGTCTCCCACTGCGATGTCACCGTCAATACTGTGCCACGTGACACTGGCGTTGTTCGCGATGACTTGTTCGGGCTGAACGTCAGGCGCCAATGTTCCGTCGATCTCAAGCGTGATCACACGACCGGGGGTGGCGGCAAAGTCGATATTGCCTGTTGATTGAAGCGTCCAACCCGCTACGTTGCTTCCACTAAGAGTGAAATTAGCAGCCGTGACGATTCCAGCCGTATCAACAACGGTGAATGACGGTGACAGAATCGTCGAACTCCCGCCAAACATTGGCAAGTTGTCAACAAAACCAAGATCAAACGCGTCAACGCCGCTCGTATTGGTCAACTGGATTGTGTAGCGAATGTCATCGCCCGCATCCGCCGTCGTGCCGTCATCAAATCCGTCACCGTCGGTATCAACCGCCGCATTTTTGACGATCGTGATTTCTGGTTCAACAACATTGACACGATTGTCCGCCGTCGCCGTAATGTTCTCCCGTGGATTTGGCGCGGTGCCCGGATCGTCATCCCAAGTGAACCGCACGCTGTTGTCCAACGTTTGAGCACTCTGGTTGGTGTTCGCGTTGGTGACGATTGCACGATAGGTGATCTCAATGGTGCCGTCAGAATCACCGGCAACGCCATCGTTTCCATCGTCGGACGTCGCATCGCTGATGGTGCCCAGCTCCCAAGTGATAACGCGTCCGTTAGACGTTACGGAATCTGGGTTATTACCGTCTCCAGTGAAAGAAACTCCCCCCGTTGTCGTGACGTTCGTGACATCCACAAATGCCAAACCTGCATCCAACGTGTCGACCAACCGAGCGTTGTCCATGGTGACTTCGTTCAGATTCAGTGTCACCGTATAAGTCACAATTTCGCCGATGACGGCATCGTTGGTTCCGTTGCCCGCACTGTTAATCGAAGTGCTGTCGAGAGTTTTTGTGACCGCTGGCGTTAAGTCAATGGTGATCGAATGCGAGTCGTCGCCAAGATAGTCATTGTTGCCCGCATCATTACCGTTGCGTTCACCGTAAGCGGAACCACTGCCGGTTTCGTAGGTCATGCCGCCAGTGTTAGTGCCGTCGAGCGATTGCAAATCACTACCGGTTGAGTTTCCGCCGCTTCCGTCTGCCGTTCCGTATTCGCCGGGTAGTGAAGACCAGGTGATGTCGACTTCGTTTGTGATAACGTCACCAGGAGAGATGCCACTTTGAATCGTCGCAGTAAAATCGACTTCCACGGTTGTCCCTTTGGCGACTTGATCGATCACCAGATCAAGCACGTCGCCAGCGGTATTGTCAGTGAATCCGGATCCCAGAGTTGCAGCACCGACACGGATTTCAGTCAACGACAGGTTGCTCAGTTCTGACGGAAGAGAATCCAAAACCCGAATGTCAAACGCATTGGATCTCCCGTCACCATCGGCGACATCGAAGCTGATGGTGTAGGTCACAACGTCGCCCGCGTCACCCCCACTAACATTGGCGGTCTTGTCGATGTTTTCAATATGCGGCTCGGTGATTCGAATTCGCGGGCGATCGCCCGACGGTAGTGAATAAAACTGTTCGTCGCTCGTGTTGACGGACCCATTGTTATTTGCGTCGTAGTACAATCGCAAACTGTTATCTCGATTGTCTCCGCCGTCAGGCGACCCGGCCGTGCCGCCGTCGTTACCTCCGCTGACCGTGTTGTCGACCAACGCATTGAATTCAACGATCACGTATTCGGTGTTGGCATCGTTGTCTGTATTGACGACATCGCCAAGTTTGAAATAGACATCTCGGCCAGACGTTGTGTAGTTATCGCTGTCGTTGTTCGCGTTTCGTGAAACGTCGCCGTCACCGAACGCGTCGGTGGGAGAAATGGATGCAACGTTCGTTTCGTTGCCAGCGGTGTAGTACCCAGCGCCGACCAACGTGGAAGACGTAATCGCACTGTTGTCGCTGACAAAAGTGACCAGTGACGTGCCGTCATCAATGAATGTCAGACCCGTTGGCATGAGATCGCGAATCTGGAAATCAGTAAGCGTCCCCTCTGGCAAGGCGACCTGAATCCGGTAACGAACAATTTCACCAATGGTCACACGCTCGACGCTGGATTCGACGCCAGTGTGCGATTCACTTGTCGATACGACCGTTTTTGTGGCTGTGAATCCGGCGGCGACCGCAAAGGCTTCATCCGTCAGCGGAGTCGCTGCGTGATTGTCACCGCCTTCTTGGCCGGCATAATTGGTCAGTGATGCCGTGTTGGTGTAAGTCTGTGTCGCAGCAACGTCGCTATCGGCAGTCACGTCATAGAAAATAATGACGACGTTCCGGCCGCTGGTCGCGTTGTACCCATCAACTGCCCCTGCGTTGGTGCCGTCGCCCGTGTCGGGGGTCGCGCCGGGATCATTCAGCTCGATACCGGTCGTGAACAAGTCGGCCTCAGCGCCCGAGTAAGTCAATGCGGCGCCGGTGCCGTCGACGACTTGAACGCTTCCGCTAACTAGCGAAAATCCGTCGGGCAACGCATCGCTGATTTGAACATCGTAGGCACCGCGAGTGCTGTTGCCGGTATTTTCAAGAACAATGGCGTACCGAATCCTATCTCCCGCGTCGATTCCGTTGGTGATATTGGAATCAATTCTCTGCAACGCCAAACCATCGGACGTAATATTGCCGCCACTGAACAGTGGGTCGGCGGTGCCCGCTGTGCCAAACGTGATTCCGGCGGGCCCGAGAGCCGTGTTGTCGAACTCGGCGGTTGTGCTGTCGGTGCTGACGATACCCTTGGTGATCGAAAGTTCCGGCTGAGTAACCTCTATCTGTACGATCCGGTCAATTACAGTTGGAGTGCTGTTGGTGGTGCCTTCTTCGGCTCTTACGATGTTGGTCAAGAACAAACCGTCAGCGGTTGGAGAATTCTGAGCCGTGACTGAAACGTACAGTTCAATCGTGTTGAGCGATGAGGAAGGATCATCGTAGGAGCCATAATCCAATTCGAGTGCGTTGCCACCTGGATTGACCGAGATCGTGGGGATGATGCTCGAATCGGTCGCATTGGAGTTGTAAAACGTATCGCCGGCTCCAAATTCAATCACCCCGCTTGCTGGTGCCGTGGCGTCAAAAGAACTACCAACGTTGAACGTCCAGTTGTCAGACGCATCAATCACACCGTCCGCGTTATGGTCTTGCACATCGAAAATTGGAAGCGGTAGAAAATCTGTTAACTTTAGATTTTCAAAATCGCTCGTCGCCAGCGTGTACTCGATTCGATAGGTAACCACGTCACCGGGCGTCAACGAAACTTTTCCACTGGGTCCATTCGGTAACGTTGTGTTGCCATTGATTGCGTAAACTTCCTTGACCAGTGAGCCGCCTTGGATTCGAACGCTGGTGGAACTGCTATCGGATTCAGTGACACCGGTTGTGCTGTTGATGTCACCATCTTCGGCGTTTTCACGCACCGATCCGCTGATCGTCAGCGAATTGTTGGTGATCGAGTCACCTTGGTCGACGCTGCGGTCACCAGATCCGAAGCTATCAGAGAACTGATCCTGAATCACGGTGCGGAACCGGATCGTCCCAAAAGCTCCACCTTGATTCGTTGCGGTCGTGCGTCCGCCTTGCAAAATGCCGTCCGCAGCCGAGTTGTCCGTAAGAACTTTGGATAGGTCGAACGTAAGTGTCGTTGACCCATCGCTGCCGTCCGGTGTTGCGCCGTCCTCTCCCGTATTGTCTGCGTTGTCAATTTGTGTTTGGTCAACAACGAGTGTTTGCCCTCCATCCGCATCGGTGACTTGTCGAACGGTAAAGTTGCCCGTGACGTTCCCGTTCATGTCGGTGATGTCAAAAGTTGCGCCGTAGCCGAAGTCGAACGACTGCCCGTCTTGGAACACATCACGAATCACCAAATCACCGAACGTGTAATAATCCGAGATCTGAAATCGCAAAATGTACTCAAGCGTGTCGCCCGGAGTCGCTCCAGCCGCACCCGTGTTATTGACGATGTTAACGGTTTTTTGGATCGCGATCGATTTGTCGTCAAGAATATGCTCGGGCCCCGAACTCGGATCGGCAACCGCGTTGTTTGTGCCTCCTGAATCACGTCCGTCAACGGGAATCCAATCCCCGACAGCGCGTGCATTGTTTAGGCTGCGCGAGTCCGGTGCCGAGGTCGTATCGTCTTCGCCGCTGACAGGAATGACTCGATCGCCATTCGCGTCGACTTCCGCGACATAGAATGAAAACGTGACTGAGACATCTGCATTGGCCGTCGTACCAGTCACTGCTGCATCGGGGGTGATGACCAAGTCGAGATTATTCCCTGGAAACGACAACGCGCTTAAATTGTCGGAGTAATCCGTTGTTACAGCACCGTTGATTCGCACTTCATCGATCGATGTAACCACCACGTTGTTGGGGAGACTGTCGATGATATCGAGGTTGCTGATCGTTTGTCCGGTAGCAATGTCAACGTCAATTCGGTATTGCCGTTGATGATTCGGTCCGGTCGCCGTTTCGCTTTCTGGACCAAGATAGATTTTTTCAAGCGTCAGCAATGTCGGCGTGATTGTCAGCTGCTTGACCCAGCTGTTTGCTGGATTGGAAGCATCGGAAACATCCGTTCCCGGGTCGCTTACGACAGTCGGATCTGGTGCTGTTGGGTTGTTCAATGGATCACTGCCGAAACGGAATCCCGATCGCGACTGGATGATCAGATCGGTCCCAAGATCAGCTAGGCTATTGGTCGTCGCCGTGACCACGATGTCAGCTTGGGGTTGATCGGGAGCGAACGATCCAAATGGCAATTCCAAGACAACCAGTTTATCGCCTGCTGTTCCTGTGATTTGGAACGGATTCCCCGACGAATCAACAGCAAAGGGGTGATCAATCGTTCCTGTCGTGCCGACACCTGCACCGTCATCATCGGGAAACACGAGCTCGATCGAGTTGAGCGATTGCCCAAGATAGGTTGCGCCTACGAAGTCAATGCCATCAACCGTGTCGGTACCGGCAGCACCATCGGCGCCGTTGACCGGGAAAATCAGATCGATGTACGGTCCATAGCCAACGTCTGTCCCCGTGTTGTCGAAGGTGATCGTGAAATCAAAATCTTCACCCAATTGAACCTGTTGGCTTGGGGTCTCAAATTCAACGTCTGGGCCAACGGCGAGAACCCCGTTGTAGCTGACTTGCAGGTGCTGTGAGAAAACAACACTCGATTCGAGAGTTCCGTTCGTGTACTCGAGATCCCAGTCACCGCCTCGGTGCGAGACTCCGGTGTCATCATCACTTGCGGCGACATCCGTGCCTGTAAGTTCGGCCAACGAGTCAACCAGTTCGCGACCTTCAGCGGTTTCTGCCAGATCGCAACCGTAAAGCAACAGGTCACCAGTTGAATTGAGTGCTTCACCCCATCTCGCAATGAGTCCCGCATTGGCACTCAAGTTTTCTGATGTAACCCACGTATTCCCGAGTCGAAATGCCGCGTCGTCGCCATGGGTAACAAGGTGTAGCGCGTCCAAATCACGATACTGTGAAAGAACTTCAGAGACTTGCTCAACACCATCCGAATCAGCATCAAGGAGAACGACCTCGATGTTCCGGTGCTCGTCTTCATTATTCATCAAGTCGTCAACAAGTTGTTGAAAATTGTCGACGCTTGTATCCACAATTACCAGTTCATGACGCACCTGTGAGTCCGACATCGAACTTGAAGACTGCTCAGTCGAAGTTGCTTCTTCCTCGTGATACGTTGCCACATCCTGTTCGTAGCTTTGAAACGCAGCATTCAGGTTTGCGTCCCCCTGACTGCCATCGCCGACGTTCGGATCTGTCCCGGCATCCATCACAGCATCGAACAGAATCCGATCTTCCAATTTTCGTAACGTAGCGCTGTTTTTGCGAGCTGCTTTCGTCGTCTTTGGTCTGCGTGGCATGATGAGAATTTCGGTAAGGCAGGAGAGAGAAAAGTTAGCGCGTGAATTCGCCTTTGCTGGAAGATTCGAACGCTCTGCAAGAGCTTACATCTCAGGGTAAGGGGGGCGGTGTAATAAACTTACACGCTGAATCCTATTGCAATGACTATGCCAGTCATCCCGTCTATCGAGGTGGCAGTTCCATGAGCGGCGCTCAAAGATAAAGCAACCGAGACAAGAATTTGAGAATCATGGAGAAGGGCCGCGGAATCAGCGACGCACAGAACGAATTTTGGCTTTGCGAGTCGTCGGAGCGGACAGACTGGTGCTCAAGTTAAGCAATGCTTCGACTTCCCGGATGACGGCCTCCGGTTGGTCGTCGACGGATTCGAATGGCACTTCGTCGGTCGTTGCTGCGGGTTCGACGGCCTGCGACACGTCCATCGCGTCACGCTCGTCATACCGAACCACTCGGTTTCGCCCGTTGTTCTTGGCGGTATAAAGAGCCTGGTCGGCTTGGTCAAGCAGATGTTGCGCATCCATTGGTCTCAGTTCACGCGATGAAACGCCCATGCTGGCCGTGATTTTCAAACCGCTGATCTCGTTGGAGCAAACTGCTTGTCGAACCTTTTCAGCCAGACGAGAGGCTGGACCGGTCGTCGCGTGAGGCAGCATGATCACGAACTCCTCGCCCCCCATGCGTGCCACTGTTCCGTCA
The DNA here is from genome assembly GCA_937928215.1 of uncultured Pirellulaceae bacterium. Classification (GTDB taxonomy): domain Bacteria; phylum Planctomycetota; class Planctomycetia; order Pirellulales; family Pirellulaceae; genus Mariniblastus. The sequence goes on from CALFWL010000020.1 coordinate 74,607, forward strand.
TGGCCGACAAAATCTCGCAACAGTCGCCCGAAATCTCTGAGAACTTCGTCTCCCTTACCGTGACCGTGAGTGTCATTGACGTTCTTGAAGTGATCGATGTCCACCATGATGATGGCCAACCTAGCAGTCGATTCGTCTGACCACGCTTTCTCAAGTCGCTTAAAGAACTCGCGCCGGTTCAGGCATTCGGTCAGTTGGTCGTATGATGCAAGGAAATTCAGCTTGACGTTCTGGCGTTCAACTTCGTCCCGCGATTGACGCAGTGTGGAGATCATCTGCGACAACTCGTGTTTCTTGTTTTCCATCGCCGTAACGTCTTCGAAGCTAACCAGCACGCCTCGGCATTCGTTCTGGTTCGAAACGATGGGAGTCGCGTTGACAATGAATTTTCGCGTTGGTTGATCGGTGAGCGTCAAGTTGACCACAACGCCACAAACGGGTCGTCGCTCTTTGAGAGCCTGGCTCCATGGCAGTTCACGAGTTCCGAAATCAGACGATTGAGTCCAGACGTAATCGTCGATCGCTGTTCCAAGTAACGAGTGAGGTTCACGATCAAGAATCTGCCCGAACGCCTCATTGGCGTGTCCAATCTCGTTATTCATGTCAAGCAAGACCACGCCTTCTGCCATCGTGTCGAGCGCTGATCGTACCCGGTCGGGCACGACTTGGCTCGGGTCGAGATACTTGAACGACCGTTCAAAAATCGGCCACGCCACAAGCGAAACAAACGCACCGATAAACGTCGCAAGCGGGACGGGGAATCCGAAAAACATACTCCAGATGTTGGTTATTTCTGGTTTGAACGCCAACTCGATCGAACCGTAGTATCTGCCGTTGGCAAGTAACTCAGCCGATACCTGGTTAGGTTCGAGAGCTTGCTTGGTGCGTTCCTGTTCGATGCCAGTCGCCGTTCGGTTGCTGCGACTGGTTTCAGAGGAATATGAAACCGGCACCTTCCAGTTTGCCTCATGCGGACCCGCACTTAGCAGGGTTCCTCGAGCTGTGCGAACTCCAATCGAAACAAGGGTCGGTTCTGACGCAACGAATTGCTCCATCGCTAGCTGCAATTGATTGTCACGCTTGGAATTGATTAACGAACTTGCAACGACGGACACGTACCTAGCGACCGTGACGCGATGCTGAGCTTGGTAGCCGGCGGGGCTTTGCAACAGGCCCAAAGACAGCGCAACCCAGATCGCTGCGGAGGCGATTAGGCCTACACAAATCGCAAGGCGAATGGCTGTTTTGAGTTGATGCATGGGTCAGATTTGCAGCGTATTGGGCGAAAGGCTGCTGCCTAGTTCGAAAAGTTGATGGCGGTCCGCTGCTAGCGACCAATGCTTCCATTCTGTCACCACGGTCGCCTATTCCACCGAAAAGTAGCTTACGCGGCGCGTTGTGAAAGTAAGTAACCGGATGATTTTGTGGCAAAGACTGCGGGTTGTAGGGTTTGGATTCTTTGCCTCAACGGATTTCATCTCGGTTTCATGCGAAGCGGCTGTGATTCGACTGTGCGAACGGCGATGAAGGTAATGAGAGTTTGTACCCGTTCTGCCGGTGAGGCCTGTTGTGTCAGTTGATCTTGAAATTCAATTCAAGCCGATCCTGCGCGTCATCTTGATGATGACGACGTTGATCCCTATCGCAATCGGCGCGGATTCGAAAGTTCAGGCTCAGAATGCGATTGGGCGTTATCCCTTGAATGTGGATGCGGATCCGCCAGAGTCTCATCTTGGTAACGCCCACTCACCAACGACAGGGGCGACAGAAACAACGGTTGCAGCTGAAAAATCCAACGCGACAGGCACCCAAAGCCTCAAGCACCAAGACGCGATGGAAGCGACTCGGGCGAGGTTCGCAAACCAATTCGAACAGGCCTACGCTCGCGTTGCGTCGTTGCAAACGGTTGTGCTTGACTCGCAAGGACGTTCGCGTTCCACGGGTGTCGATGAGAGGTCGATCGTCGATTTTGAGACAAAGCGGGACGAAAGTGGGCGAGCCAAAGCGCAATCCCCGCGACCTGCTGAAAGAGGTCATCGAGTTGGCCACGTCTATCCGTTGGTGACTCCGCTCCCTGAGCTGGAAGACGTGACTGGCCGTTTTCCACGAGTCGCCAGCAAGCCGGCAGATCTGAATCTGGCTGGTTCGAATGATTTTCTTGTGTCTCCTCTTCCTGCGTTGACGGGCGATCGGATGGAAGAACAAGACACCATGGAATCAGGTGCTGCAAACAGCTCGCAATTGAATTGGTGGAACCAATTGGTCAATCAACCACTCCATCCCGGCAACGAAGTCCAAGCCGTCGATTCGAACCTGCTGGTTTACATCGCGTTGCAGAACTCACCTCGAATTCAAGCGCTCAGCCGCGACCCGTTGATTCGCGATTTTGAAGTCATCGAAGCGGATGCAGCGTTCGACCCGGTCAGTTTTCTGCAAACGCAATTTGCCGATCGTTCGGATCCGTTAGGTGGAGCCCTTGACGCGACTCGCGATGGATCGGACACCATTGAAAATCATCGCTGGACTTCCGAAGGCGGCCTGCGCAAACGTGCTCGAACAGGAGCCACCTACGAACTGTCCCAGCGGCTCGGTTTCGAAAACAGCAACGTTGCGGTGTTCGATCCAAACAATCAAGGCACGGCCCAAATCGCGCTAAATGTGACTCAACCGTTAGCCCGAGGACGCGGAAAGTACATCAATCAGAGCCAGATTCTGATTGCTCAGTCGCGCGGCGGAGCGGCCTGGGAATCGTTCTCGGCGGAACTTCAACAAGAAATCGAAGCGGTCGTCTCTGCTTATTGGCGACTTTATTTTGATCGCAGCGTCTTTCTTCAGAAGAAGCGTAACGTTGAACGAGTCGCAGAAATTCTGGCAACACTTGAAGGTCGAGCCAACCTAGATTCGCTGCCAAGTCAGATCACGCGGGCTCGATCGTCACTCCAATCGCGGAAAACAGATCTGGCGAACGCTTTCCGTGACGTGCGAAACTCAGAAACGGAGCTACGTCGCCTGATCGCAGACCGAAATTGGCAGGCCAATCAGTTCATTGAATTGTTGCCGGTCGAAGCTCCGGTCAACGGGACGGTTGATATTTCTCTGGATCATGTCGTAACGACATCATTGGAAAATCGACCTGAAATTCGCGAAACCATGCAGCGAGCAAAACTGGCCGGAATCGAACGTGACATTAGCGTGAATGATTTATTGCCCGAACTGTCGTTGCTGTTGGGAACCTATGTCAGCACGCTCCAGGATGACGGTCGTGCGGGTCGTGCTTTCGTGGATCAGTTTGGAGAAACCAAACCGGGTTATTCCGTCGGCCTGGAGTTTGAATTGCCGCTGGGCAATCGGGCGGCACGCAGTCGATTGGTTCAGCGGAAACTCCAGTTGGCGAAAATCAAGAATCAAGTAGATGAGATGATGCAAAACGTGATTGCTGGATCTCAGACCGCATTGCGTCGACTCAACTCGGCCGCTGAAACTTTGCAGGCGGCCAATCAAGCGATCGAAGCAGCCGACAGCGACATGAAACAGAACATCCGCCGCTGGGAGAACTTCGCTCTGGTGGAGGGTGACTTCGCTGACGGCCAGACTCCGACTACGGTGTTGGACCAGTTGCTCGATTCACAGGAACGCTTGGCCGCCGCCGAACTGGTCGCTGCTCAGGCCCAGCTACAGCTGAAAGTTGCAGAAGTTGTACTACAGCGAGAGATGGGGACGCTGTTGATCCAAAGACAAATCGACCCGCGACGAGCCATCGAGAATGGCACGCCGAAAATCCAGTTTTGAACACGATTTTGGCAGCAGGCGACTCGAACCCATTGCGTTGTTTCGTCTGCTACAGGCGAATGACCGCCTGATCGGTGAGATGGTTGATCTCGATGCCGATCAACTCGTTCAGTGTCTCGCGGAAAGTCGGTCTCAGTTCAACGTTCTTCGCGAGCATCTGTTTCACCAAAGCGCTAAGCGCGGGAGGGCAGTCGGGCTGAAGAACGATCAAGTCTTCAGGAACGTTGTCGGATCGATCTGCGATCAACTGATCGACCGACTGCGATTGAAAAGGTGGCCGCATCGTGAACAGGTGATAAATCATCGCACCTAACGAGTACACATCGCTGGACGGGTTGGCGACATAGTCGTCGTCGAAACACTCCGGAGCCATGTAGCGAACGTTCTGTAGTTGATCGTTTGGAAACCAGACTTTCTGGCCTTCTTGGTGACACTGTGACCAACCCAACAAGGTGACTCGTCCGGATTTCCCCAACAGAACATGGGATGGTTCGAGCCCTAGGTACACTCGCCCTTGATCGTGAGCGGCTCGTACGCCTTCGGCGATCTGGCGAATCGTCCACAGAATTCGATTGACCGACGTATGGCGTTCAACAGACAACATCCGATCAAGACTTCGTCCGTAGATCCAAGGCTGCACAAGAAAAAATGGTGGTCGGTCAAGCTCGGCATCCAGCAGGCGGATGACGTTCGGATGTTCCAGCTGTTCGGTTGCGATCGCCTCGCGGCCGAGCCGATCAATGGCAAACGCTTGTTGCTCCGCCGACAGATCTGGATTCACCAGCTTCAACACGTAATCGAATCGTTTTGCGTCAACGCTTAGCTTTGGCGCGGCTCGGAAAATGTTGTACCACCGGCCACTGGTGACAGGTGGTCCCAGACGCCAGTAAGATACGACGGACGAGGGGCGGAATTTCAGAGATGGATGGGCAAGATGCATGAGTAGCAGTACGGATCGATGGAGCGTTCAGGAAAACCCGGTGATTGGCGGGTCCTTCCTTCCGGTGCCAGGTACTTTTCAGATCGGTTCATCAGCCGACAAAAGTGGAATCGCGATTCCCGAATTCAGGTCGCACCGGAGCGGATGGTCAGGATGGAATATGACGCCGATTCGGATACCTCAGCCCGACTTTTCCTGCCGGGCTAGGATCAATTTGAATCAAGCTGGCAAAATTTCCTAAGTCCTGCCCCGTCCGTTTTTCAGCCCATTCGCGCTGTCGGTCCAGTAAGACCGGTGATCCTGCATCTCGGTCGCGCCCCGAATGGCAACGCCGTGAATCACTCGAACTGCGACTTGTCACGGAGAATGTGATGATAGTGCTGGGCAAAACGATGAGCTTCGTCTCGTACGTATTGCAACAAACGCAGTGAAAACGCGTGGCGGCTAAGGACGATCGGTTCGGACTGTCCCGGCCGATAGATCTCTTCATTCTGCTTGGCCAACGAAATCAAAGTGGGCGGTTCAATCCCCAGCGTTTCGAAGGCCGCCACTGCGCTGCTTAGTTGCCCTTTGCCTCCGTCGATCAGCAGAATGTCGGGAAACGCATGCTGTTCGTCGTGCAGACGCTGAAACCGGCGAGCGACGACTTCGTGAATGCTCTTGAAGTCGTCGATTCCTTTGACATTTTTGATTTTGTATCGCCGATAGCCGGGCTTGAAAGGCAGACCGTCGATAAACTGGACCAAACTGGCGACCGTCTGCCCGCCGCCCAGATGAGCGATGTCCACGCCTTCGATTGAGCGAGGTGTTTCGGCCAGCTTCAGCACCTGTTTCAGTCCGGTCAGGCCTTTTTTCGGGTCGACGTAGAACACTTCCGGCTGCGCGTGTGTGTCCAGTTCGCCGCGACGGTCAAGCGATTCCAACATCGAGATTTCATCACGCAGTTTGGCTGCTTCTTCGAACTTCAGTTCCTTCGACGCCGTTTTCATGTCCTCGTGCATCTGCTTGAGCAACCGTTTCTTGTTCCCGGCCAGAAACGTGTGCAACCGTTTGATATCTTTGCGATAATCTTCTTTGGAAACTCGCAGATTACACGGGGCGGTACACTGTTTGATGCTGGCCAGCAGGCACGGTCGGAACCATCGCCAACGTTCGTCGTTTTCTTCGATATCCAGGCTGCACGTGCGGAACTTGAAAATCCGCTGCAAGACCTGAATCGCGCCGCGCAGATCGCCGGCGCTGGCGAACGGGCCGTACAGCTTCACGCCGCTGGACATTGGCTCCCGAGTCACTTCGACGCGCGGGAAGTCCTCGTGGGTGGTGATCTGCAAGTACGGAAACGTCTTGTCGTCTTTCAGGATCTTGTTGTTAACGGGCTGGATGTCTTTGATCAGCCGTGATTCGACCAGCAACGCGTCAACTTCGCTTTCGCACTCGATATAATCCGCGTCAGCGATGTTGCGAACCCAGTCGGCCGTTCGACTGTCCATGGCAGCAGCTTTCAGAAAATAGCTGCCTGCTCGAGAACGCAAATTGGTCGCTTTTCCGACGTAAATCACGACTCCGGCTTCGTCCTTCATCAGGTAGACGCCGGGCGACTGAGGAAATTTGCGAACCTTGTCGGCAGTGACTTTGAACGCCGCTCGCTGGTCACCGATGTCAGTCACATCCACGTTTGAATCGGATTCCGCTTGGAGAGGATCGATTGGGGGAGGATCGATCGATGCACCTTTGGAAATTTTTTCGTCCTTGCTCATGGTCACGATTATACCGGCATGAGCGTCTGAGCGATAACGTGACGGTGACCGTGGAGGTCGCAAGTGAATCCATTCGGCAACCCGAGGAGCGCAGGTCGAATTGAAGTTCAAATTGGTACGTCGGCAGCGGGACGGGAGATTGCAGTTCGGCTTGTTGGAGGCCGTTACCGAGATGGATTTCGTGGATTGAAAAACGAATCAAACGTCAAGGTTCTCGGCCGCTCTTTTTTGGCAGGACGAAAACCGTGGCGTAAGTCCCGTTTGCTCGCCGGTGTTTCATGACGAGCGATTTTGCCGGTTTTACCGGGATATATTTCGTTTGAAGATTTTTTTGAAAACGCGGATTGAAACCCTTCACTGGAATCGGACACCGGCCAAGTCTGGAGCAAAGTGCAGAATGCACCCCAGTTGCCAAAGGACTCACGATGCCCCTTGACACTTTTTGAAAGATCAGACATCTTGTTGCCTCGCTTGGGAAACATCTCAAGCGGCAGAGGGCGTAGCTCAGTTGGTAGAGCAACGGACTTTTAATCCGTAGGTCCAGGGTTCGAGCCCCTGCGCCCTCACTGCAAAACTAGCCTCGTGTTCATGGGATCGCTCTTTGAATGCGAGGTTTTTTTGTGCAACTCTGGGAACTGCCGAATCGGAACGGGCATGACGTAGTCGCAAGCCGGTCGAATGGTCGCGTCTGTGCATCGTGAAAGGTAGAACTGACGCGGCTCCTCCCGGCACAGGCAAAGCCCCAAAAATCGGTCGCCGCCAAGAAACCGAACGGGACTGACGACCCGAATGGATTCATTCCCTTTGGAATCGCGATAGCAGAACTCAACGACCCAATCGTCAGACATCGTGATGGCTTGAGAGATAACGTTTCGCATGGAAGTTGCTCGGTAATCCTGAAATGACCCTGCCTGAGCCACTAGCCGCTACCTTAGAGGGTGTCTTGAAGCACGTCTCAAAGCAGCACGTCTCGTAGAACGACTGTGACTCTTGCTCCCATCATTGGCGACACCACGGACACATCTGGTCCGTCGCCCAGGAAAAATTTCAGGATTAGATCTCAGGAACCTGAGCCGCCTTGCGAGTCTGGATCGGCCAGAGTGAACCGGATTTGCTCGGTGTGGTCGTTGCTGACCTTTTCAACTTTCGCAGTAACACCGTCAAAATCGATTAGGTCACCCTGCCGAGGCAATCGGCCGGACTTGCTCATCAAGACCCCAGCAGCCGTATCGAAATCGTTTTCATGCAACTCGATTCCTAGTTCACGCTCCACTTCGGATACCGGTGTCGAACCAGAAACCAGATACTCGTTATCCGAAATTTGTTGCACATTTGGTTTCTCAACCGTATCGAATTCGTCATCGACCGGGCCGATAATTTTTTCCAAAACGTTCTCCAACGTCACGATACCGATGATTGTCCCGTATTCGTCGACCACGAACGTCAGCAATTGGTGATGAGTCTGAATGCGTTGCAGCACACGGCTGATCAACATGTTCTCTGGGACTTTGACAGGAGTCCGCATGATTTTTCGAAGGTCGAATGATTCATCGTTTGGGTCCACACCCAACAGATCTTTCATGTGAACCACGCCCAACAAAGTATCCAACGATGAATCGCACAGTGGGTATCGAGTGTGCTTGGTTTCGATGGCGTATTTCAGTAGCTCAGGAAATGGGCGGTTGATATCCAGAAATTCAACGTCACCTCGAGGCACCATTACCAACCGACAGATCAGATCGTCAAATTCAAAGACGGCGTTGAGCAAGCGATGTTCGGAACCCGTCAAGTGACCGTGAATATGAGCCTCACGCACAAGGGCTCGAATTTCTTCTTCGTTATGCGGTGAGTCGTGTCCGCCATCGTTCGACAGGCCCAACCATCCCAGAATGATCGACGTTACCCAGTTCAGCACGATCAGAAACGGGTACAGCAGATAGTAAAAAAACAGCATCGGAGCGGCACACCACAGAATCATCTGTTTGGGACGCCGGATCGCGAAAATTTTTGGGGCCTGCTCGCCGACGACCAAGTGCAACGCAGTGATGCAACTGAAAGCAACAATGAAAGAGAAGGTGTGCAGTAGCTGTTCGGAGTGAATACCCAGCCTGTGGAATAGTGGCTCAACCAAGGTCGCAAACGCGGGCTCACCAACCCACCCCAGAGCCAGCGAAGCCATCGTGATCCCCAACTGGCACGCCGAAAGCGATTGGTCCAACCGCTGAGCCAACCAGTAGGCCGTTTTGGCAAACGGCTTGTTTTGCTCGACCATTTTCTTGACTTGGCCGAGTCGAACTTTTACGAGTGCGAATTCGGCCGCCACGAAAAAACCGTTCAGAATGACCAACCCTAACGCCAACAGCAACATCAGCGAGGTCGACCAGTTCCCCGCTTCCGCGACTTCGGTCGGATCTGCAAGTCCCGGCAATGAAAACACCCGCATTAGAGTGCTATTCCAATCCATCGTTTATCTGTTCGCTTTCTTGAGCATCAGTTCCCGAGCAATTCAACACGCTTCCATGAATCATCCTAGGATTCAAACAATCCCAATCACGACACGCGTCGACTGAATCTTACACGTTATCAGCGTCTTCCGCTTCCTCGCCTGCGTGCATTTCCGCCAGCTTTTTCTGCCGAGCGGCGATCGCAGCCTCGCGATCTCGAGCGATTTCGATTTCAGTTGGTCCGTTGATGATTTTATCGGTTGGGATCGCTGTTTCAACTTCTGCAATCATTTGGTCGACCACCGCACGATCGTACTTCAGGTCATCAAGCACAAACGATTTCTCGCTGCCGTTATCCAGATAGTGGATCGTCGCCAACCCTTTCTTCACCCACTTCTTCTTGTCGATCATCTGGATGTCGGAAAAGTCCACACTCTGGCCGTTACTGGATGACAGGCGAGTCCCATCGATCTCCAGCCATGTCCCGCGATTTCTAAAAAACCAGATGATGCAGGGAACCGCAATCAATGCACACACCGCGCCTAAACCAATACTGAATTGGATGTTGTGTTTCAGTTTTTCGGCCGTGTAATGAGGCGGTTTCGTGTCCCAACCGTTCGACTCCGCGATCTGTTTCCATTCTGACTCGCGGACTTCGGCCCAGTTGACGGCTTCGTCGGTTGCCGCAGCCTTTCGTTCATCAATGTCCACCAACAAACTGTCATAGGCGATAGAAGCGGGCTGCTGGGCCGGATACTTTAGAAAAGCGTCGTAAAAGCAGTACAAGCCAAACACGAGCGTGGCAATTCCGATCAGCAAATACTTGTATAGAAATTTCTTGTCCGTGTTCGCACGAGCTTTCATGATAGGATTGGCCAACTGGAAGATTTTTGAGGGAACGGGGCAGTGTCGGTAACGGTCTTGTTTTCAGGACATCTCATCAAATGCGATCAAACGAATGGACCGTTCATTCCAGCCGATCCACGTCGACTGGATTGCGCCCCTTCATCTTAGCATGAATTGGACTCAGGCCGAGATATCACATTGCGGACGACACCATACATGAACCGCTGACCTCATCAAGTTATCCCAGCTTTGCCGTCCGCCACGCCGCGACAATGGTGGCAAAGCGGCTAAACTTCTGGTAAACTGGTTTCGAGCGGACGGCTGTAGCTGTTTTGCAACTTTTTGCGGTCGAACCGTCCACTGGGCGGCAGATTCCGTTATCATGTTAGTAGCGGCAAACTGGCGGCTCGAAACGCCCCGATTGCTTTCCATGTTCGAAGTTCCTTGCGGGAAAAGATATGTCTGTTGTTGATATCACACGGGAAGACTGGGTCCAGGAAACCGAGCGTCTTTGCCCGAGTGCACTGGCCTATAATGCGTATGTCGAACTTGAAGAAATGATCGTTGCCGATACGGATCTGGCGGTGACGTACAAGCGGGTGCCGCGAGGAAAATCATCTTACGCAACCTTTCAGGCCAACGCAGGCAATCAACTGCACGTCATTCAGGTGTACAAGGGCCAATGTCAATTGCACATGCGAGTCAACCCAAAGTTGACGGGCGTATCGGAAGAAGAGCGTGAAATTCTGCTTGCCGCCTATGAGGACTTCCGCGCGACGCTTGATGGCAAGGAAGGCAAAGGCTGGGAAACCGTCAAGGTCATTCGCAAAGGCGAGGAAAAAGTACACGACGCAATCCGAAAGCTGGCGAGTGAATTGACCAGCGTGATTGACGGTACCGCTAAACCGGCAGCGAAAGCCAAAAGTGCTCCCGTTGAAGATGCAACTGCGGAAGATGAAGTCGTTGAAGACGCAATTGCAGAAGATGAAGTTGCGGCCGAGGAAGCGACCACCGAGGCATAGCATCGACGGTCAATTAGGCCCGGCAGTGGCGTCAGGCTGCCGCAGGAACAACCGCAGAGGACGAGTGCTGGCCCTTGCTGACTTATTGCCCCCCTCCGGTCGGACCGAGTATCCAATAGGATCCAATCAGGCCGTCATCAATCATTCGGATTCAGGTTTACTAATTCAAATTGCCGATGCGATCGATGACGGAAGTTGGGTGGGTAACTTCTTTGACGTAACGTCACGGTGCTCCGTTTCCAATCGCGGCGTGTCGCTGATTGCCGCTCGCCTGCTTGCTTTATTTCAATCCCCCACGTTCTTCATCAAGAATCTCATCGATGCTGATCGACGCCATTTCCATCGGACATGATCCTCCCGACGATGTGAACGTCGTCATCGAAGTCCCGGTCGGCGGGCAGCCAATCAAGTACGAAATGGACAAGAAGTCCGGTACGCTGTTTGTGGATCGGTTTCTCTATACGGCGATGGTTTACCCAGGCAACTACGGCTTCATTCCGCATACCTTGTCGCAGGATGGCGACCCGATCGATGTGTTGGTGTGCAATACCCGAGCCATTGTGCCGGGAGCCGTCATCGCGTGTCGACCTGTTGGCGTCCTGATCATGGAGGACGATGCCGGACATGACGAGAAAATCATCGCGGTGCCTTCCAGTCGCACGACGCAACGCTACGAGAAGATTCTCAACTATTCAGATCTGCCCGATATCTCTGTGCATCAGATCGAGCATTTCTTTCAACACTACAAGGATCTGGAACCCAATAAATGGGTGAAAATCACTCGTGTTGCCGAAGCAGACACTGCCAAAAGGTTGATCTTGGAAGCAATTGATCGATACAGGCAGACCGGAACAACCGATAACGCCTGATCATTCCGACGATTCGGCACTTCTCCGCGCACCGAGCCCATTTTTATTGCTTGGATATGCGCATCTGCGTTCAGGCGTTCTATATTTTTCCAGTTGCCTGTTCGATGTCACTCCTCTGGAACGGCTTGAGTGACGCACGACAGGGTGCATCCGTCCTTACCCGCCTGACTTCTTCGTCCGCTGAAATCAACGTCCTTGCACGATTGCCAATAGCAAGCGTCCATTCATGATCAACTTCGACACATCTTCGATGTTATTCGTGTCCGTCTGGTCACTTGCCGCCGTCGCCGTTGGATTGACGTGTGGTTACTTCATCGGGCGTTGGTACACGATGCACGCAGAACCCAAACGACTTCGTCGTGACCGTGAAAAAACACTTGCCGCGATGGTCAAGCTGCTCAAAAGCACCAAAGAACTCAACGACGACGTTGATTGTCACAACTCTGCACTCAACACCGCACGTGAGGAACTGGGTGGCATTCAAACGGAAGGAGACTATGCCAATCTCCAGACGATGCTGATTTCTAACATCGAACACGTGGTCGAATCCAACCGCAGGCTCGAACACGATCTGGTGGTTTCGCAGTACAAACTCGAAGCACAAGCGCAAGAACTTGATCGCAGCCGTGACGAAGCGCGAACGGACGCTCTGTGCAAAGTGGGGAATCGCAAAGCGGTTGACGAAACGTTGACCTACATGGTGTCACGCTTCCAGAGCAAGAACGTATCGTTCGGCCTGATGTTGATCGACGTGGATCACTTCAAACGCATCAACGACACCTTTGGCCACACTGCGGGCGACGAAGCTTTGTCCAGTATCGCCATTGCACTCAAAGAGTGCGTGCGTCCAACGGACTTCGTCGGGCGACTTGGAGGCGACGAATTTGTGATCATGTTTGATGGTTTAACCGCCGAAAATGCCCGCGCGGTCGGCGTGCGTATTCGTGCCGCTATCGAACTGTACGACTTCAGCATCAACGCTAAAGGATTGTCAACGGTGGCAACCCTTAGCATGGGTCTTGCCATCGTACGTCCAACCGATACCACGGAAACCATTTATAAACGCTCTGACGCCGCCCTGTATCGAGCCAAAGAATTGGGGCGGAACCGCCTGTTCACCGTGATCGACAACGACGACTTGAGCAGTGACGGAAATCCTTCGTCTGCGCCCGCTCCGACGGTCGAGCCCGCTCCCGGATTTTCCAGCTACGAAAGCTTCAAGGCTTCTTTTGAGGAAGCGTGACGAACCACTATCTTCTCTCTTCTTGAGCCATTGATGATTCAAATTCGCGAGTTCTGCAAATGTTATGGCAACGAGAAAGCCGTGGATCATCTTTCGGTGGAAGTGCTCCCCGGTCAGGTGCTGGGATTGATCGGTCGTAATGGTGCGGGAAAAACGACGACCCTGCGAACACTGACCGGGATCATTCCGGCAACCAGCGGAAGCGTGTCCATCGCTGGCTACGAAGTGAATAAAAACCCGATCGAAGCGAAACAGCGGACCGCATACGTTCCCGATGATCCGCAGTTGTTCAACGACTTGACGGTGGAGCAACATTTGCAATTCACCGCCAGCGTGTACGAAGTCACGGACTTCAGCGACAAAATGAACGGGCTGTTGGATCGATTCGAATTGACCGAAAAACGCCATTCGCCCGCCTCAGGGCTTTCTCGCGGCATGAGGCAGAAGCTGGCGATCTGCTGTGCTTACCTGCACGACCCGGACGCGTTGCTGCTGGACGAGCCCATGACGGGACTCGATCCTCCCGGCATTCGAAATCTCAAGCAGTCGATTAAAGAACGTGCCCGTCAAGGCACCGCCGTGATTATCAGTTCGCACCTGTTAGCCATGGTGGAGGATATTTGCACGCATGTTCTGATCATCGACCGCGGACAGATGAAGTTTTATGGTTCGCTGGCGGAGATCAAGGCTCAACTTTCAAACCAAGAACGGCCCACCGAGCCCTCATCCCTTGAGGACGTGTTCTTCGCGGCGATTGATTGCGCGTCCGAAGTAGGGCAGGTCGTTTCCGTTTCGAATGCGTCTGCAACATCGACGACCGAAGTCGCGACGCCATCATGAATTCTTCCAAGGCTTCCAGCCAATTGTTTCATCCCGCCATCGGTCAACTACATGCGTTTCAGGTTCGTGCCCGGTTGCGATCGCTGCTTCAACGTGTCCAAACCCCTCAGCGGCGCGGGTTGGTGCTGTTGAGCCTGTTATTGGGTTGCATCTGGCTGGGCCAAGCAGTCGCCGGGATTTTTCTCAGAGAGCCCGCCGATCCAGTTGAGATTCGGTTCTGGATCCCGGCAGCAATGGTCGTCTATTGCTTGTACCACTTGGTCAAGATCCTCACTCGTTCGCCCGAGACGCCGTTCGAATGGACATCGGCTGAAAAGGAATTACTCCATGGAGCTCCACTAACACGGCTTCAGGTTATTACATGGCGCCTGCGTTCGATTTTCACTGCTGCGACTGTTAAGGCAGCTTGTTTCGCGATCGTAATGAGCCCCGATGTTCCGTCCATTCCGCTTGCTTTGACCGGAATGCTCGGTGCATTGTTGTTGATCGACTTCTTCCGCCTAGCGATCGGGATGGCGGTCAACGCGATGAACGACCGTGAACGCTGGCTTTGCCGAATCGGTTTCGTCACGCCGTTGGTCGGACTGGTTGCATGGTCCATGTTCTGTTGCCTGACAAGCATGACCCCGAACGACTCTCCCGCTCAGTTGTCAGTGACCCTGATGTTGCAATCGTCGAACGTCTTGATGGGCTTGTTAGCGGCGGAGCCATTCAGCTGGTTGTTGGAACCGTTTCGACTGTTTTCGGTGGTGATCTTTGCAGACGGGAGCGTTGGCGAAGTCATCATCTCGGGAATATTCGCAATCATTCTGCTGATGACAGCTTTGGTGGGAATATTGGCGTTGGATCGCATCTGCGAGCACCGTCTTGGTCGCCTTGAATCCGACAGCTGGAGACAAATCAAGCGGCCAGTCAACCGTTCTGCTCGAACGACCGTTCTGACAAATCAGCTCGCCAGAAAAATTACCACACCTTGGTTATTAGCAGGAGCCGGCCCCATCGCGTGGAGGCAACTGCTGGGTGCGTGGCACTTTCGCAATGCCGTTCGCTTCGCGCTGTTGATCCCTACCTTGCTATGTTGTCTGCCGATGTTTGCTGACGCCAATCAAGAAACCATGATGATGAACATCGGAGGAAGTCTGGTGTTCTACACCTTCTTGCTTCTCCCGTCTGGTTTGATTCTAGACTATCGCCGAGACATTGACCGGATGGCTGTCTTGAAATCATTGCCGATCTCGCCGTGGGCACTGACGGCAGGACAGCTCGCCGCGCCAGTTTTGTTGGCAAGTTTTTTCCAAATTGCGGTCCTGAGCGTTGGAACATTGACGGGCTCGATCACAGTTTTTCAAGCGGTTATCTCCTTCGTGGTTTTGATTCCTTTCAACATTTTGAATTTCGCGTTGGAGAATTACCTGTTCATGTTGTCGCCCTATCGTCGCAACGAAGAAGGAGTCATGGTCTTCGTCCGCACGATTCTGGCTTTCACCGCGAAAGGGATCCTGTTTGCGATTGCGTTCGCGATCACGATCACTTGGGTGATCTTCTCGCTACAGTGGGGAAACGCATTGGGGCTCGGCCCATGGACAGGTCCGGCACTTTTCGTGCTGGGAATATGGATATTGGTTGGCGCGGCGGCAACCGTGTTCGCGACCCTGTTGACCAAGCGCGTCGCGAACTTTGACGTGTCGATCGACTCTCCGGCAGGATGAACGGCCCCGTTTCAATCAAGCGAGTTCAACGCGGGCCTGCCAGATCGCATTGCGTTGGTAACGTGCAACGTGATCGAAAAACGTGCAGTAGCAATTTCAGGTTCAGCCATTGGCGTCGCGACAAAGGGGAGCTAGACTCCCTTGCTGGAGATCTCACCTGCTGGCATCCGCTTTGCAGGTTGGTTTGAGTGTCATTCCGTGCCCCCGCGGCAAGTTTCTTCATGTTTCAACTTCCCGCTCGGCCAGATGGCGACCGTACTCAAACGGTTGCCGTCGTCGGTGAGGTCCTTTTCGACCATTTTCCCGACGGCAAAAAGGTTCTCGGCGGAGCTCCCTTTAACGTAGCGTGGAACTTGAAAGGGCTGGGGCAGGACCCATTGTTGGTCTCGGCGATTGGAGAGGATGCCGAGGGTGATTCGATCCTCGATTCCATGAGACGCTGGCAGTTACGAACCGAGGCAGTGACCAAGGTTCCAGATCGATCGACTGGGCGAGTCGTCGTCACGATGCATGACTCGGAGCCCTCGTATGAAATACCGTTCGATCAATCGTTTGACAATCTAAAGATCGATCAATTCGAAACCGACCTTTCCGAGTCGCTTTCCAACGCAGCGTTGATGTATCACGGCTCTCTATTTTTTCGCTCAACGGTCAACCAGACGTTCTTCAAGCAACTTTCGGAGCGAGTCAATCTTCCTCGCTTTGTCGACTTGAACATCCGACCGCCTTGGTTCGATCGATCTTGGGTGCAAGACCTTGTCTGCGGAGCGACATGGGTCAAGCTGAACTCGGATGAGTTAAGCCTCTTGTCAGATTCAGACGTCGATCCTACGCGGATCGAGTCGGTTCAATCGGCAGTCGCAAATTTCAGATCGATGGAAAACCTTACCCGACCGCAGACGCTCCTGGTAACCTGCGGACAGCACGGAGCATACTGGATCGACGGCGAGCATGTGAATTTCGCGCAAGCAAATGCCATCGGTACCTTCGTAGATTCCGTGGGAGCAGGTGACGCGTTCTCAGCGGCAGTGATCGATGGGCTCGTTCGATCACAATCGCCCGAGACCATCCTCAACGATGCCGTTCGCTTTGCCGCTTTGGCGTGCGAAATCAAAGGAGCCACGTCTCATAATATTAATCACTACTCCCGTTTGCCGTCGACCAAATCCGAAACGCAAAATTGAACGACCTCGCACGCATGACCACGTTAGGCTTAGAAAACCGCTGATTTAAAAACCGTTGAACAACGGTGACCGAGAACAACCATGATCTCAAACCTTATTTCTGCCGATACGCCGGACATCCAATCCGAACCTGAAGCTGACTCCAGTTTGAAAATGTGTAGAGAAAGCGACGGCTTGAAAATCATGTTGATCAGCCTTCATGGCTTGATCCGTTGTGAAAAAATGGAGCTCGGTTGCGATGCGGATACGGGGGGCCAAGTCAAATACGTTGTCGAACTCGCTCAAGAGCTTGCCGCACAACCCGACGTACGCGAAGTCGAACTTTTGACTCGGCAAGTGATCGATCCAAGAGTTGACCCGTCGTATGGGCAAACGGAGGAAGTCATCGGGGATAACGCAAAGATTATCCGAATCCCTTTCGGTCCGAGGAGATATTTGAAAAAGGAATCGCTCTGGCCCTACATCGAGATGTTCATCGACCAGACACTCCAACACGTCAAACGTAACGGCATCCCGGACATCATTCATGGGCACTACGCAGATGCGGGTCTGGCCGGTGCTCAGCTGGCCCGACTGTTGCACCTTCCATACGTTTTCACGGGTCACTCGTTGGGCCGAGTCAAACGTCAGCGACTGCTGGTGGGCAGGGATTCGCTCGAGCAACGGGCAAAACTTGACAAGAAGTACAAACTTGCGGCTCGTACAGAAGCAGAAGAAGTCGCGCTTGAGACTGCGTCGATGGTTGTGACCAGTACCGCGCAGGAAGTGACCGAGCAGTATGAACTTTATGACCACTACGACCCTTCCCGGATGGAGGTCATTCCTCCAGGGGTTGATCTGTCAAAATTCAATCCCGATGGCGAACCCGAAGACCTTGCACGTGTTCGGACTAGCCTCAATCGATTCCTCACCGAACCAGACAAGCCGATGATTCTGGTAATGGCACGTCCCGACGAAAGAAAAAATCTTTCCGCCGCGGTTCGTGTTTTTGGCGAGAACAAAGATCTGCAAGAACTTGCCAATCTGGTGATGGTGATGGGAACGCGGGAAGACCTTACCGACCTGCCAAACGCTCAGCAACGAGTCATCCAGGATGTCTTCGGCCTCGTCGACAAGTACGACCTGTACGGCAAAGTGGCCTATCCAAAAACGCACCGATCAAAAGATGTCCCAAACTTGTACCGAATCGCTGCGCAAAGTCGAGGCGTGTTCGTCAACCCGGCGCTGACCGAACCATTCGGGTTGACGCTGCTGGAAGCCGGAGCGGTCGGGTTGCCGATTGTCGCTACCGATGACGGCGGTCCTCGAGACATCATCGCCAACTGTGACAACGGAACGCTGATCGACTCGATGGACGACGACAGTATCTACCGAGCCTTAAAGGTTGCGTTGACCGATCGTGATCAGTGGGACACGTGGGCGAAGAATGGCATCACCGGGACAAGAGAACATTACACTTGGAAAAACCACGCGCGGCGATATCTACGAGACGTAAATGCTGTTCTCGATTCATCCAAGGCTCCGGAAGTCGTAAACCGACCCGCCAGACGCCTGCCCGAGTTCGACCGTCTGATCATCACCGACCTTGATAACACGCTCACGGGAGACGCAGACTCGTTCAATCGGTTCAAGCATTTGATCGAAGAGAATCAACACATTGGTTTCGGAATCACCACGGGCCGACGACTCGAAAAAGCGATTGAGATGATCGATGATCTCGGCTTACCGAAACCGGATTTGATCGATACAGACGCCGGGACTCAATTGCACTACGGTGAGAATCTGAATGCGGACCGTAGTTGGCGAAAATCAATCGATTTCGCGTGGGACCCCGAAGCGATACGCAGGACGCTCGAACCGCTCGAAGGAGTCGAACTGCAAGATGATGTTGAGCAATCTGAGTTCAAGATTGGTTACAAACTGGACCAGAACTCGTCGATCTCAAGTGCAGAAATCAAAAAGTTGCTTCGCGGTGCGGGATTGCGAGCTAAAGTTGTTGAATCGCTGGGGGTTTTTGTCGACATTATTCCAGTCCGTGGTGGCAGTGATCTTTCACTCAGGCACGTTCTGTGGAAGTGGGGATTTTCTCCGGAAAATGTACTTGTCGCCGGTGATTCGGGCAACGATGCCGGGATGTTGCTCGGTCGCACGCTGGGGGTGGTCGTTGCCAATCACGGCCCAGAATTGAATCGTTTGAAAAACCGGCCACGCATTTACTTCGCCGAAACACCTCATGCGGCCGGCATACTCGAAGGCATCGACTACTACAACTTTTTGGACAACATCACCATCCCCAATGATCGTCTCGAATAAAACCGATCCGAACCCTGACGACGACGATTGTCCAAGCGATTCCATTTCAGCATTTGAAACCAGTCAAACGACTCGCGAAGGTTGCGAATCTGATCGTTTAAGGTTTTCTGACTTGATGGCAACATCGCCCCCGAACGACTTCGTCGCTCAGTTGTCGCCGACAGCATCGGAAACAGAGTATCTTGGTGCGCTGACGCTGCAACGAATCTGGCCGCGACTACAAGCCAACTGGTGCGCCGCGTCTGACTTTACCCAGTACTCTACCGATAACTTGTTTGCTCGATGGCAAGATTATTCGAATCGACTTAAGCGATACTGGCCTGAACTTTTTGCTCGACTTTATTCGCTGTATGGTCAACGATTCGATTTTCATTACCATGTCGAGGCCATGCTGACTTCAGCTGCGGATGCACTGATTGAACGTGACGACGTACTGTGCGCGGTTGACCGTTCACGCGAAATTCGACCGAATTGGTTCCAGTCTGAAGCAGTCGTCGGCGGTGCCCTGTATGTTGATTTGTTCAGCGACAACCTCGGGAATCTTTATGAAAATATTGCTTACTTCAAAGAGTTGGGAATCACCTACCTGCACCTGATGCCACTGTTCGAAGCCAGGGACGGAAACAACGACGGTGGTTACGCGGTCAGCGATTATCGAGCGGTTGACCCTCGCCTCGGAACACTCGCCGAACTCGAGTTGCTGGCGTCCGAACTCCGTCGCGAGGGCATCTTTCTGGTGCTCGACTTTATTTTCAACCACACCAGCGATGACCATGATTGGGCTAAGAACGCTCAGTCGGGCAACCGCGAGTACGAACAGTTCTACTTTATATTTCCCGATCGAGTCGAACCGGATCAATACGAACAGAACCTTCGCGAAATCTTTCCCAGTGTGCGACGTGGCAACTTCACTTGGCACGATGGAATGGGAAAATGGGTCTGGACAACGTTCAACAGTTTTCAATGGGACTTGAACTACCAAAACCCATCGGTCTTCCGCAGCATGATGGAAGAGATGCTGTTCATCTCGAATCTTGGAGTGGACGTGCTGCGACTTGATGCGGTTGCATTTATCTGGAAACAGAAAGGCACCAGTTGCGAAAACCTGGACAAGGCACACGCGGTTATTCAGGCCTTCAACCTATTCGTCCGAATCGCCGCGCCTGGTTTAATCTTCAAGTCCGAAGCGATCGTGCATCCAGATGACGTTGTGAAGTACATCGACGCCAAAGAATGCCAGATTTCTTATAACCCAACGTTGATGGCGCTGCTGTGGGAATCATTGGCGACCTCGAAGGTCAGTTTGCTTACGCGAGCCATTCAACATCGATTCGACATCACGGAAGGAACTTCGTGGGTCAACTATTTACGCTGCCACGATGATATTGGCTGGACGTTCGACAACGACGATGCTGCATCCATTGGAATCAACGCCGCCGATCATCGTCGATTCTTGAACGAGTTTTATACAGGACAGTTCGAAGGTTCATTCGCGCGAGGCGTGCCATTTCAGGAAAATGTTGAAACCGGAGACATGCGAGTTTCTGGCACGATGGCGTCGCTGGCAGGTTTGGAACAGGCGGTGATTGAAAATGATCAGCACTTGGCGTCGCTGGCAGTCAGCCGAATTCTTTTGCTGCAAGGTGTCTCAATGAGTATCGGTGGAATTCCGCTACTTTACCTTGGCGAGGAATGGGGAGTCTTGAACGATTACGATTTCGTGAACGACCCGGAGAAAGCCGATGACTCGCGTTGGATTCACCGCCCTCGCATGGACTGGGGCGTCGTCAATGAATTGAAAGGCGAAGTCCGGTTTGAGGCGGACGATGGAAGTTCGAGCGACATGTCAATCAAGATGACTCAGCGAGAAATTTACAATTCAATGCGTCGCTTGATTGAACTTCGCAAATCTCTCCGCGCGTTTGCCGGCCAGAACATGGAACTGTTCGATACAGGAAACGATCATGTGCTTGGTTTTATTCGGCGGGAATCGGGGCATCGCGTGGTCGTTGTGGCAAATTTCTCGGCAACAGAACAGGTGATCGATGCCAATCGAATCCGCACCGCAGGACTCGGTCGATTCTTTCAGGACTGCGTGGCTGGCTTGACTATCCAAACGACTCAGAATGTATCATTGAGCCCGTATCAGTTCCAATGGCTGGTCAGGATCTGAATTGGTTCAGATTATCGGTTCAGATTCTTCGCAATGCCACGCAGGCTCCTCGACATCAGACGTACTGAACATGAACTTTTCAGAGAACGCAGTGAAACTTCATTGGCTGTTCACAGACCTCGATGGAACGTTGATCCCGCTCGATGGCAATCAGCGGAACGTTCAGGATCTGCAAACCTTGAAACGCGTCTTGAATGAACGAAACATTGGATTGGTTTTTGTCACAGGTCGCCATTTTCAGTCCGCCTGCCAAGCTTTGAAAGAATACTCGTTGCCAGCACCGCAATGGATCATCTGCGATGTCGGGACGACGATTGTCGACGCGTCCGAGATGGAGAAATCTCCGAATCGCGATTATGCCAACCTAGATTACGTTGATGAACTGGCTGCTAAAACCAGCGGTTGGGACTCACAGAGGCTCCAATTAGAATTGCGACTTCCATCAGACCTTCGCTTACAGGAATCAAAGAAGCAGGGCGACTTCAAGATTAGTTTTTATGCCGACGCGACACGGTTGTCAGATCTCACAAAACGGTGTCAGCAACAGCTTGACATCTCAAAGGCTCCGTATGGAATCGTCAGCAGCGTTGATCCGTTTACTGGCGATGGCCTGATCGATTTTTTACCGACCGGAGTCGACAAAGCGTTCGCCGCTCGATGGCTCGCGCGACGTCTCGGTTTAGATTACGAAGGCAAAGTGATTTACGCTGGCGATTCCGGAAACGACCTCGCTGCACTCACTTCCGGTTGCCGATCGATTCTCGTTGGCAATGCCGATCAAGCGATCGCGAAACAGATTCAGTCTCTGCCAATTTCCCAGCAAGTGTTCTTTTCTGACGAAGAGGCTACCAGCGGCGTCTTGCAAGGGATTCGTCGTTTCTGCGATCCGGACTGAGCCAGCCAATTGGGCGAATCGGCGGAAGGCAGTTGATCGGCGTAACTAGGCGGCTTGGAGATATGCCAACGCTTGTAAAGTGTAAAGTGATTTACAAACCTTGAATTGAGATCAAAGCACCGTCGAGTCACCCGCGAGTACGCTCGCCAATTCGAGCGACGAACTTGAGACATCGTCGCCAACCGGATAGCTCATATTCGGGTCGGAAAACACATTGTCCCGCGCTTGATTTCCAGACAACTCCGGAGCAACCGTAGGTTCGATTTGCTTCGGCGTTGATCGAGGTTTGTCCTTTGTCGCTGTGAACTGAGCAATTTGAGCTTCAGGCAGGCCGTTCGTTGAGGTGTCCACCTGAAACGTGGGCTCGGGCAATATCAATGTCTCGGTCAATCTCAATGAAGTAGGCTGGTCTGTTTTGGCGGCAACGACGCGTCGCTGAATTTCTTCAGAGGGATCGGAAGTTGGAAAAGGTGAAGAAACGGCAAACTGGGCTGGAGCTGCCGACGGAGGCGTCACGGACTTGCCAAGATTCCGCACCAACGCAAAGCCGTCGCCCAACACATCGACATTTCCGTCATTGTTGAAGTCTCCTTGGCTCCACATCGCGCCTCCATTGGTGCCAAGATTACTCACCAAAATGAAGCCGTCTCCCAATACGTCAACCGAGCCATCCAGATCGGCATCGCCCGGGATGGCAACGTACTCCTGCCTCGTCAGGTCACCGCCAGCTGTTCCGTTTCCGTCACCGTCCAGCTGAGTTTGGCCGTTGATGCTGGTCACAGCTGGCGAACTCAAATGGTAGGTGTAGTACGCTTCTTGCATCGGTGTCGCCATGTTCTCGAAATTCCAAGTGGCGACAAAGTTGGTCGAGTCATAATCGAACTGAGCTCCTGCCAATGAAACAGGTGAGCCGCCATCGGTGTCATGGAACAGTTGCAGGCTGGAGCTGAAAATTCGAACGTCCGTATTGAATTCGATTTGCAATGTCGACCACAGGTCGGGACGCGATTGATCGCCGCCGTCCCTGACAACTGACACAATCGATGGAATGACCGCCGGAGGTTGGACGGTAACATTGACCGTCGCAGTATCGAAGCCGCCTTGGCCGTCATCGATTCGATAGGTGAATGAAGTTGCGCCGGCGAATCCCGGTGTCGGAGAGAAGTTAATCGTTTTGTCAGGGTTAACGGTTACTTCTCCGTTGGTCGGCCCTGTTGCCCGAACGATTGAAAAATCCAAAGTCGTGTTGTCGTCGCCCTTATGCGTATTGGCTCCGACTCCTACATAGATCACCTGCCCAGCCGTCGCAAAACCGATTGGGCCATCGAAGTTGCCGGATTCTCCCTGACCAAAAACTCCCAGCGTGGTAACGTCGCCACCTGTAATGTGAGCCGAAATATTAACTCCATCAACCGGGAATCGATTAGCGTTCATGGAGACCGTACTGTTGGCGATAAAGTAGAACCCGCTCTCGGGAACTGTGAACGCGGCAATGGCGTACCGCTGCAACCCGTTGGAGTCTTCCGCCGTCCCGTCACCCGCATGAGCATAACTTGACGCAATGATGGGATAGGTTTGCCCCGACGGTCGGTAGCCCGTTCCTGAAGCAACCATCGCTGTGTAATTGGAACTGCCAAACGCTCCGCTGGCATTGTAGAGGTATTGCCAACCGTTGGCTGGAGTCCCTCTCTGGAAGTCATCGACATAATCCGCGACCACAACTGAACCGTCTCCCGGAACGACGGTGACTGTCAACGGATCGTTATCCGGATCCGAGTCGTTATCAAGAACATCAATCGTGACAGAATTGCCGGTTGTCGTCGTTGCGGTATCGCCAACAGCATTCGGGGACTCATTTGTGTTTGGGGCGTTTGTGCCCGGAACAAAATCGACTCGATTGGACGAACTGAAGAATTTAACCCACAGGTCGTCCCCATCGACCGCAAAGGCTCGGCGGTTGGAATTTCGCAATGTCGCCAGGTTTCTGACTCGCGGGATGTTGTCCAGAGTCAATGATTCTCTGATATCGCGGAACCGGACCATCGTCGATCCGTTGTCTGGACCGACATCGACCTGAAAGAGAATTTCGAATCCTGAACGGACACTGTTGACTCCGCCTGGAAAGTCAATGGTGTAGTCGCCCGCATCCAGTTTCACCACGGTTTTCGAATTGTTATTGCTCCCGGTCGAACTGTCACCATCGGGTGATGTGAACCGAATGTCCGCGCTGCTGTTGTTCGCGTAGAAACGAAGAAACGAATACAAGTCGTCTGACACCCACGCGTTCCAGCCAGCGGGTTGGAAATCGTTCGCGTCGTAGAAGAACGGGTGGTTGCTGACGACCGTGCTGCCCGCCACGCCGCCGACATGTCCGGTCAGCGTGCCGTCGGCATCGTAAATCGCCGATGGTGTGAATTGGTTCGTCGCCGAATTGTGGTTCGAGCCGCCACCTTGCGTCGCGATGCTAACATTGAACGCGGAACCATCGTCCTCGAACGAAGTATTGCTCATCACGTGATGCGTGTTACGCCTAGCCGCGCTGTGCGCTCGAAAAGTGTGGGCGTCGTTGTCAGCAAATCCAGCGAAGTGGACTCCGTCAAGCGTATTCGCTCCGTCGTACAAAGTGTGACCCGTCACCCGATCGCTCAGGTTCGAATTGCCTCGACTGTGCCCCACGTACAACGAATCAGTAATACGCTGAGTAAACGTGACGAACGTGCTGGTGAAGTTGTCAGCGAAACGCATCTCATGAAAATTGGCGTCAAAACCACGATGGTAAACTCCGACCCTATGTTGGTACGCCGTGTAGAAGTTGATCTGTGGCTCGTCTGGAGGAAGCCAGTTGTCGCCATCGAAAAATGCCTTGAGGTTCCTTCCGACGGGCCCCTCCAGATCAGAGCCTCGATCAAAATTCAAACCTGCGGGCGACGCGTGCGAAGAGTTGTAATCGAACTGTCTTAAATTTGTGCGTTCTGGCCGGACGTTGTTGTATTGAGGATCGCTGGCCGAAACTCCGATCGCTCTATTTGGAAGAATAAACCAGAACCCTGTTCCCTCGGAGCCCGCAGAGATATTACCGACCCAATTGTTGTCTGGGTTTGTTACCCAGTAAGCCGCGGAACTGAGAAAACGATTGGCGTTTTGCCCCACGTGATCATGC
This sequence comes from uncultured Pirellulaceae bacterium, assembly GCA_937928215.1. Taxonomy (GTDB): domain Bacteria; phylum Planctomycetota; class Planctomycetia; order Pirellulales; family Pirellulaceae; genus Mariniblastus. Next base: position 99,791 of record CALFWL010000020.1, read on the forward strand.
GTATCGACGATGAACGGATCGTTCACGTCAGGCGCAAAGTCACCCACGGCTTCACTGCGACCGACTTTGTGGATTCCAAATGCGATGTTGGAGATATACTGGTTTCCGGTCTCGACACCGTCCTCCATGAAGAATCCATGGCCTTGAATGTCATGCAGCACGACGTCTTGAATCAGCACATTGTGAGTGCCGTGAATCGTCAGACCTCGATTGTTCGAATTGGTGATACTCGCACCTCGCAAGACATCACCACTTCGATCACCAGCGATGTGCCAGTGAATCGGGTATCGACCCAGCCTGCTGGTCTGGCCCATGCCGTCAAACTGAACGCTGTCGACCGTAATCTGTCCGGCGGAACCCATGATCATCGTGTGACCACCAAAGCCGTCGCCCGTGCCGTTATTGTATCGAGTCCGGTCGCCAAAGAAGTTGTCGGTGTCGTGCGAGGCCAATCCTTGAATTTTTACGTTACGATTGAGGAGCGCGACTTCCGCTCGCATGTCGATGTCCCACGTGCGAGTCCCGTTGCCGTAGGTTTCGATTTCGCCGTAGTGGCGACGATTTAACGACGCGTTGAGCGTGACGCGAGACGTTCCATTGCCAAGGTCCGTGATCGCCGTAATGTTCCGTACCTCTTCGTCGTTGTAGTCATCAGACGAACTGGCGATCACGATCCGGTCCCCGACTTCCCAATCAAGTGATCCATCGGATGCCGCTGAAGTCGTTCCATCAAAGTTTCGCTCGATCACGTTTTCGACAATGATCTGGTTTGAGTTCACGTTGGCGGTCGTTGCCAATTTGGTGAAGGATAATTTTTCCTTCCCAAAAAACTGCAACCTGCCACCGCCGCCGACCATCAAGAACGAGTCATTGTCGGTTACCTGACCTGCCCCCTCGATATTGAAAGTCTGAGTCGGATCGTCACCGGTCAGCGTGACTGTAAAATCAACTGCATCGAAACGATTTGACTCGGTGCCAATTTGAAAAACCCCGCCACTGTTGACATGGATCCAGTTGGCGGTCAACGTTTTGTCGCTGCCTGATTCGGCCACGTCCAAGATTCCCTGGACGACGATCTCGCGCGCCGAGTGGTTTGTCCCGTTCAGCGTGACGGTGCGACCTGATGGAATAATGGCTCGTTCGGTGGCATCAGGAACCCCGTTATCCCAAGTACTTGGTGAATTCCAATCGCCGGTTTGGACCGCGATCGTCGCCAGCATCTGACGCGGCTCAAGAGTCTGAAAATCGAGCGACGTTCGCTCCTTTGATCGGTTTGATCTTCGCCGAGCCTTCCGTTTGAGCGATCGCGATGCCTTGGTCGCCCACCCAGATTTACCGATCGACTTCATCATGTGTCCTGACCCGTGTTGATGGAATGCGCTGAGCCTTGCGGGCTAAACTCCGTTCGTGGAAGTGGACAGCAGTGAGTCGGCAACCTTGGTTTTGCTGCATGTTGTCGGAACCGTTTCAGAGCGGTTTCGTGCGACGACAACAGTTTCAGATAAACGAAGTACGGTCTGTATACCTGCCTTTATCGCGGCTGGAAAGGCAAGGTTTTCATTGTAGATTGTTAACATGGAATAGGAAGAGGTGGTGTCTACAAGTCTGTTCCCGTCCGCAAGACATCGTGTTTTGGCTGGAAACCTTCTGGAATTTCCTACGACTTGAAAACTAATGCTCCAGCTTGACCGTCAGACTTGCAAATACTGGAGTTTCGATGGTTAAAAATCATTGTAAATTTTGACAGAAATCAAGCCGCTACGGTCGCATAAGGGCGCACAGAGCTTTGCAATAATGTTAACAATTAACACTATGCTGGCTTGCTTGTAAGGATCGCCCAGGGGATCAACCGTGGTACCAACGATTCAAATTCTGTCGTCTTGCCAAGGTTTTGCGACGGGCGGGTGGGGGTCCTCGTTGTCTGAGCAACGGTTAGAACGATGCACTGCCGCGCCGTTCGGGTCTTGTTATGTCAGGTCTTAGTATGACGTGCAATCAAGTACGTTTTTCCATTTGTCGTACCACCGTTTCGTTATTTTCTTTCCTTCATTCTTTTTGAACGGTTCAATCATGAAAACAAACTTGCGACAAACACGGCAAACAGGATTCACACTTGTCGAATTGTTGGTGGTGATCGCCATCATTGGCATTCTGATCGGCATGCTTTTGCCTGCGGTGCAGCAGGTACGTGAAGCGGCTCGTCGATCGTCCTGTCTGAATAACGTTAAGCAGCTGGGCTTGGCTGCTCACAATTGCGCGTCGGCTCGTGAATTCTTTCCAACCAGTGGCGCCCGAACATCAGACATTTGGTGGGCGGTTGATGTCGAGCATGGGATAAACGGTGGTAGCGGTCAGGAACTAGCGGGATGGGTGTACCAGCTTCTTCCCTTCATGGAACAAGGAAACATTGCAGACTTGCGATCAGACACCGTCGGCCTGACGGATGTGCCCCCCGGGCTTGATATGGAAATTTGCGCAATGCCGATCCCGACGATGACGTGTCCTACCCGAGGAACAAGGAGTTGGACAATTTCGGGAACGCTGACAACGTGGTTTTGTGGTGACTAAGCAAATGTTGAGGGTGTGGAAGAGGCTGCTCCCGGCACTGCCGTTGAGTCTATCGATTGGAGCCTTGCGAGAACCCAGCCTTTTGAAGAATATTATATTGGTTTGATCTCGCGGGCCGGTCGTTTTCAATCGGCGTTGGCCAATCCAAACCTGAATGACCCTTCAGCCAATTCGTTTACAAAATGGAATCGCATCGGGCCGGAGGACGCTACCGACGGAACTTCGAACACCATCATGTTCGCCGAGTCATCTCAGTCGTCACAACTGTACGGAGAAAACGTGACCTCTGGAGATCAATGGAGAATTATTGGAAACGTCGGAGGGGTCTACGCTCCTGGCTTTTGGACCAACGGTCGATTGACCAACGGAAGAACGACAAGCAACTCTGGTGCGAAACAAGAAGCTCTACTGCTTGCCGATACTGAAGATGATCGAGACAGAGCGGGTCAATGGGACATTAACGCACTGCCCACTGACGAGTGGGGATTTGGATCCCCGCATCCTGGCACCGTGACCGCTGTTTTTGGTGACGGATCTTGCCGATCGGTCAGCATGGACGTCGATTGGGCAACTTGGCAAAACGCGTGTGTTCGAAACGACGGGGCGGTTCTGGACTTGGGTAATTTCTAATCCCGCCGTTGCCATTCATTCAGAGTACTCACCGACTTGGCGGCTCGTCTGAGCCCTTAGGTCGTCTTTCATCTTTCAGGAGATCTGTCGCGTGAAATCGATTAGCAGCAAAATAGCGACCGTCATTTGTCTGTTGCTCATCGTTGCCGTCACATCTGGCTGTGGACCGAAGGGGCCTTCAATTGCCGAACAGAACAACACAAACATTCTTAGAGCTCGGGCAGCCTATGGTGTGTTTCTGGTCGGGCATGGCATGCAAGGTCCCAAGTCCAAGGAGGAGTTGATGGAGTACCTTAAAACCAGCGAGACGGCTCGAGTCAAGTTGGCAAAAATGGATGTTTCACCAGAGTCGATGGATGAAATCTTCATTAGTGATCGAGACGGCGAGCCTTTCAAGATTCGGTACGGGGTCAAGGGGATGGCCGATCACGCGGTGATCTTTGAGTCGGTTGGTGTCGATGGAAAGCGTTATGTCGCCTACAACAAACCGATCGAACTGGACAAGGCTGCCTACGACAAAGCATGGCAAGGGAAAGCCAAAGTTGAAGATGGAATGGGTGAGATGATGAAAGACAACTGAGCGGGCAATGGTAGCCAATTTTCCTGCCTGCTGCCAAAAACAATGAGCACGGCAACCCGTGCCAGTTCCGTTTCACGTCTGTGATTGAATCCGACGTGAAGATGCCTGCATCCAGACAATTATTTTGCATTCGCGCCCTTGGCCACGTGCTGGGTTTTTCTTGCTGAAGTGAAGCGGCGAATGTACTGGTAGTCCCCCGTTTTGTATTGGTGAGTCAAACCCCAACGCAGAATCTCAGTCGGCTCTTTCTCTGTGTCGGCGGCCCGGTTGAGCCCGATCGCGTGAGGAGCATCTTTGATAACCGACATGATCTCGAAATTGATCCCGTCGGGCGACCATTGAATCGTGTTCTTTTCCGGGCCGTCGGTTGTGATTAGCGAAGCAATGCCTCCGTTGTAGAGCCACACGCAGACCTCATGTCCGCTGTTGCTGATAGGGTTGTACGGACTCTTGATGTAAGGGCCTTTCGGGTTGTCGGCGATCGCGACTCCATGGCGGATCTGTCGCCCACCAAATGTGATCGCCTCGCCCATCTGTTCGCCCTTGTAGTACAGATAGAACTTGCCATTGAACGGTAAAATGCAAGGGTCGTGAACTTTGTGGCTGTCGAAGTCGCCCTTTTTTTCAACCATGAAACGGTTTTGCTGTTCGCCTTTCCAGATTCCGTTGTCGGCCGGGCTCAGGATCGGCTCGACACTTTTTGTCCACGGACCGTCGGGAGAATTCGACCACGCAAGCCCGACTTGGTTTTTGACTCGAACATTATATGGCGATTTAACCGTTTGGTAGCAAAGATAATACATCCCGTCGTGCTTCATGATCTCGCACGTGAACACGGAACGATCGTCGTACGATCCGGCATTACCGCGAGCGACAGCCAGTCCTTCTTCCTTCCACGTGATCCCATCTTCGGACGTGGCGTACCACAGATCGCATCGATCCCAAGGAAATACTTTCTCGTTTTCAATGTCGCCTGCAAAACCCTGAGTCGGTCCCGTTCCTCGTGAATACCAAACGTAGTACTTGCCGTTTTCTTTGATCATCGCACTGGGATCGCGTCGAATGACACCTTCCTCGTACGCTAGGTCGCCCTTCAAATCCTGCGTTCTGAACTCGACAAACCATTCGTTTCCAATGTTGGGCCATTTCAACGCGCGCTTGGATGCGGCGCTTAATTGGTCAGCATTGGTAATTCCCAGAAAATCTATCTGTTCGGGCGTCGGACGAGGAGTTTCTTGAGCCAAAGCGTCAGTTGCCAAACAGGCGGCCAGAAGCATAACAATCAATTTCATCGGACTCTCGCTACAGTTGCATGGGGTTGTGGGAGTAAATCCTTCGTCACCGACAATGTTAACAATCAACATGAAAGCCAGCAAGAACCTGCCAATGAAATGAGACGCCGTCAATCCTGCTTGATACAGTACAGATGCGACAGGCTTCGAAGTATCAGTCTGTTGCCGCTGATCGCTGGAGACGCTCGAAAGCCGTCACCTAAAGTCGTCTTCGATACAGATTTGAATTGGTCGCCCGGTTCGAAAACCTGGATCACGCCGTCTTCGTCGAATGCGAAAATATTCGTTCCGTCAAACACGGGGGACGCAGAAAATGTTCCACCCATCCGCTTCTGCCAGACGACCGATCCATCCTCGGTATCAATGCAGCTTGCGATCCCTCTGTCACTGACCATGTACAGTCGATCGTCGATAATCAGCGGAGAAGGCTTTTTGATCACGGCGCGAGTCTGCGACCAGACAATGTTGGAATCGGTGATGTTGCCTGCGCCGCGAGGATCCACAGCAATCATTTTTCCCGTCCCGTTGGCAATGATCACGTTTCCTTCTTGAGTCATCAGCGGCCTCGCTGACGCATTCATGCCGCCGTGGTAGACCGTCCAGACGGTTTCCCCTGTGTCCGGCCGGTAGGCGATGGTTGCGATCGCACTCGGGCAAACAACCAACATTTTTTCGTTCACGTCAAACACGGACGCGGTGCCAAACGCTTTTTTGTAGTCTCCGTTTTTAGTTCCGTATTCGATTTCCCGATCACGTTTCCAAACGGTTTCACCAGTCAGTTTGTCGATCGCGACCACGTATTGATGATCGAATCCATCCAATGAGACGATCAACAGATGTTTGTAAAGAATGGGTGACGATGCGGGGCCTCGAAAGTGGTCACACGGCAAATCGGTTCGTTGCCAAATCTGTTTTCCGGTCGCGGCATCCAAGCACGTCGTGCCGTAGCTGCCAAAGTGCAGGTAAACGCGGTCCGATTCAATCACCGGAGTCGGGCTGGCGTAACTGTTGGTGGGGTGACAATCATCCGGATCATCGTTTTGATGAATCACCAAGTCGTGAATAATTTCTCCGGACTCATAATCAACGCAGATGGCCGACATGGTCTTGCCGTCGAAAGTTGCCGTCGTCAACCAGATTTGATCGTCCCAGATCACCGGTGATGACCAACCCTTGCCGTGAATTTTGGTCTTCCACTGAACGCAGGATGCATCCGTGAAATCGGTTGGCAGTTTCGCGCCGATCGCTTTGCCGTCTCCTGTCGGGCCTCGAAATTCGGGCCAATTCGATCTGGCAACGGACCGTTTGATCTGAGCCAAAACGCTGGGAGGTTTGACCGCTAACACGATCAAGACAATGACCACCGCAAGCACGACTCGCCGAGTTGATTCAATCGATATCATGAAAGTTCCTTGCAAATGGAGGGCGAGATAAAACACGTCTTTTCGTCGCCTGATATCAGGCCATCTCCGTATGGCGTAATTTAAGCTCGATTGCGTCTGGCGTCTCGGCAGCGGATGTGAAGCACACTCCGGGTAAAACGGTTTCTCCGTTAAAGTAAACGGTTTCTTCGTTAAAGATCATGAAGTAGTTCACGAAGTCAAAACTTTTTTGGGGACGGCGGGTTCATTCAAAGAGGTCCGTCGTCGATAAGCCTCTTTCCGAATAATGAACGATCGATCGACCAGATCGCTCCGTAGAACCATCGTTCAAAGCAGTCATCATCGCAGTCCAAAACGCCACTTCTGTCGGTTCACCACCAGCGTGGGCCACTTGGACGTCCGATTCCTGCCGAATACGATGTCAACAATTAACTGGTTTGAGAGTGCCTACGGTAGTGAGCGCCGCTCGCATCATAGATTGAAGATTGATAAAGCGGACTAACACAATTCACTTGATGGGTATTATGTCTGAGATCAGCAAAGTTTTCATGGTCGCCGTCGCGCTGATGACTAGCACTGGGACCATCGCGAGTGCTCAGGAAGTTTCGTTCAACGACGACGTTCGTCCGATCCTGTCGGACAAATGCTTCCATTGTCACGGTCCAGATGCGACGAATCAAGAATCGGACTTTCGACTCGACACGCCAGACAACGCATTGGCTGGCATCGAACCTGGGGATCTAGAATCCAGCTTGGTTCATCTGCGGATTCGTAGCACAGAAGACCCCATGCCGCCCAGCGACGCAGTCCGGCAGTTGACCGCGAAGGAAAAGGATATTCTCGACGCGTGGATTCTTGCCGGCGCGAAATTTGACGATCATTGGTCGTTTGTTCCGCTTCCTGCGTCCGTTGACGTTCCCGATTCAGACGGCAGTTGGGGAAGAAACAAGATCGATTCATTCATCCTTCGTCGCCTGAATGAGAAGCAGCTCAGCCCCAACGCGCCAGCTCCAAAAGAGGCTTGGCTCAGGCGAGTCACGTTTGACCTGACCGGTTTACCACCCACCGTCGCAGAGATCGACGCTTTTCTGAACGACAATGCGGACACCGCTTACGCTACGGTCGTGGATGACTTGTTGAACCGCGCATCCTGTGCGGAACGGCTGACGACCGAGTGGTTGGATGTCGCTCGATATGCAGACTCGTACGGTTACCAGCGCGATGACGAGCGTTTTGTGTGGCCGTACCGCGATTGGGTCGTGGAAGCGTTCAACCAGAACATGCCTTACGACGAATTCATCACTTGGCAGTTGGCAGGCGACCTGTTCCCCAACGCGACACGAAACCAAAAATTGGCCACCGTCTTTAATCGTTTGCATTCGCACAAAAAAGAGGGCGGCGTCGCGCTCGAAGAGTTTCGGGTTGAAAACGTGGCCGATCGCACTCATACAGTCGGCGCGGCATTCATGGGGCTGACGTTTGAATGTTCTCGTTGCCACGATCACAAATACGATCCGATTACGGCAAAAGATTATTACAGTCTTAGTTCGTTTTTTGCCAACATTGACGAACGCGGGTTGATCTCTTATTTCACCGACGCGGTGCCAACTCCCGCGATGCCGCTTCCCGACGAAGAGCAAGAGAAAGCGTTACAAGAAGCAGAAGCGAAAATTGCGATCGCGCAGCGAGAACTTGATCGTGTCCAGCAAGGAGCATTGAACGATTTTGAAAAGTGGTTGGAAAACCGCCCGTCGAGTCGTCAATTCAATGCCATCAGCGGCCTGTTGGCTCACGTTACGTTCGACGAATTCGAGGATCCTCAGCCGTTTGAAATTCTTGGCGAGTACGACAGCAAAAAGAAAGAAACGTTGGACCTGGATAAATTTCATGGTCTCAAGAATGAGGTCAACAAAGAAAGTCAGGCGTTTACACCCAAGGCCAACCGGTTGGTTGATGGCAAACTTGGCAAAGCCATCAAGCTGACTGGAGATGACCCGGTCGAGATACCCAATACGGCGCAGTTTTCGCGTGACCAACCTTTCACTTGCGCGTTATGGATTAACTTGCCTGAAACCGAAAGTCGAGCGGTGATCTATCGTCATTCGCGAGGCTGGGATGACGCGGGCAGTATCGGCTACGAACTGATCAAGGAAGGTGGAGTTCTGAACGCGAAACTGACGCACTTCTGGCCCGGTAACGCGATCTGTGTCGAAACCAAAGAGCCACTTGTGCAAGACCAGTGGTACCACGTTACCGTGACTTATGATGGATCAAGCAAAGCGAACGGGCTACAGATCTTTGTCGATGGCAAACGGGCCAAAACGAAAACGGTTCAGGATCACTTGACTCGTCAGATTACTGATTGGCGAGGTGGCGATCGAAATTTTGCGATTGGAGCCCGCTATCGTGACCGCGGGTTCAAAGATGGCTTGGTCGATGACTTTCGCGTTTTTGATCGAAACTTGTCGGAACTGGAAGTGCGACAGTTGTTTGACGGTCAGTCGCTCATCGAAGCACGTGAACGATCGGTCGCAGACATCTCGCTTGACGAACGCCTCGATTTGCTTGAATACTATGTGCTCGCGCATCACAAGCCCAGCCAACGAGCCCGTAAAGAACTGCAAAACGCTCGCGTTGAATGGAACAAGGCGATGGATGCGACTTCCGCGATTACCGTGATGCGTGAACAACCAACGCCTCGCCCGGCTTATCTGCTCAAACGCGGAGGCTACGACAATCGTGGTGAGGAAGTGTCTGCTGACACGCCAGCGTTTCTTCCGGATTTCCCCGAGGATCAGCCAAGGAATCGTTTGGGATTGGCGAAATGGTTGACGTCTCCCGACCATCCGCTGACGGCTCGTGTGACCGTCAATCGGTATTGGCAGTTGATGTTTGGCGAAGGCTTGGTGCGGACGCCAGAAGACTTTGGTGTTCAGGGCGAGCGTCCGACTCACCCGCAACTGCTGGATTGGCTTTCACGCGATTTCGTTGATCACGGCTGGGATGTCCGACGCCTGCTGCGCATGATGGCGCTGTCGGCGACGTATCGGCAAAGTACGGTGGTCAGTCCGGAGGTTCGTGAGCTCGATCCGGAAAACCGATTGCTCGCGCGAGGCGTCAGCAACCGTCTTTCGGCGGAAATGATTCGCGACAACTTGTTGGCGGTCAGTGGCTTGCTTGCCACCAAAGTCGGTGGTCCTCCCGTCAAACCTTATGACATCAGCCTGTCGTACAAACCATCTGATCCAGATAAAGGCGAGGGGCTTTATCGCAGAAGCTTGTACACGTTCTGGCAGCGAACCGCGCCGGCTCCCATGATGACGACGCTCAATGCGAATCGAAGAGACGTATGCCGGCTGCGACGAGATGTTGCTCCATCGCCCCTGCAAGCGCTGGTGATGCTTAATGGAACTCAGTTTGTTGAGGCGGCAAGAGTCATGGCTGGGAAGTTGCTTGCTGAGTTCGGTGACGACGATTCAAAAACGGTGGTTGAATCGTATCGACGCCTGACCAGTCACACTCCGAGTACCGAGCAAACGAAGATCCTTGAGGGATTATTCACCGAACAGATCGCGTTTTTTGAGGCTCGTCCTGATCAGGCCAAAAAGCTGCTGGAAGTGGGAGACGCTCCCAATGCGAAAAAACTCGCTGCGCCGCGACATGCTGCCGCGACCGTGCTGGTAAATGCAATCATGAATCTTGACCAATGCGTGAGAAAACAATGAACCAACCATCGATGCACAGACACCGATTCTGTCCGGGACATGAAAACGCGTTCGGATTGAGCCGCCGACAAGCGCTCAGCCAATTCGGTCATGGCTTGGGTGCGATCGCGTTAGGGACGATGCTCAATCCGTCACGATCGAATGCTGCGGAGCAGCTGGTTGATTCGCTTCCACATATCGCGCCCAAGGCGAAGCGAGTGATCTTTCTGTTTCAGTCGGGCGGTCCGTCGCAGATTGAGTCTTTTGACTACAAGCCGACGCTCAACAAGAGACATGGCGAAGAGCTTCCCGACAGTGTTCGCAAAGGTCAGCGTTTGACGGGCATGAGCGTTAACCAAGCCAGTTTGCCGTTGGTCGGTTCGCCCTACAAGTTCGCTCGACATGGGGAATGTGGAGCTTGGGTCAGCGAGCAGCTACCTCACACGGCTGAGATTGTTGACGAATTATGTTTCGTCAAAACGATGTATACCGAAGCGATCAACCACGGCCCAGGCGTGACGTTCATGCAAACGGGATCTCAGTTTCCCGGTCGCCCCAGCATGGGAGCTTGGCTTTCTTACGGGCTCGGTTCGGAAAACCAGGATATTCCGGGCTTTGTCGTGATGGTGACCAACGGGCAGGGTGGGCAGCCTCTCGTTTCCAGCCTGTGGGGAAGTGGATTTCTTCCGGGCAAGCATGACGGAGTTCAACTTCGCAGCGACGCCGACGCGGTGCTGTACCTGCAAAATCCGAATGGAATCGATCGATTCAGTCGACGGATGGCGTTGGATCGAATCCAAGAGCTTCATCATTTGAAACTGGCGGAAACGAGCGATCCAGAATTGGAAACACGGATTGCTCAATACGAGATGGCATACCGAATGCAAGCTTCAATCCCGGAGGTTACCAACATCGATGATGAGAGTGAGGCGACGCTGAAGATGTACGGCGACGACGTGAAAACTCCTGGGACGTTCGCCGCCAACTGTTTACGAGCAAGACGGTTGGCAGAGCGAGGTGTTCGTTTCATACAGCTGTATCATGCCGGTTGGGATCACCATGGCGGATTGCCAAAAGGGTTCGTCCGCAAGTGTAAGCAAACCGATCAGCCGACCGCGGCTCTGGTGAAGGACTTGAAGGATCGTGGCATGTTGGAAGACACGTTAGTGATTTGGGGGGGCGAATTCGGACGTACCAACTACTGCCAAGGAAAGATGGAAGGCGGCGATTTTGGCCGGGATCATCATCCACGTTGCTTCACGATGTGGATGGCCGGTGGCGGTGTGAAGCCTGGTTACACTCACGGTCAGACGGATGAGTTCAGCTACAATGTAGAATCAGGAGGGGTTCACATTCACGATCTGCACGCGACAATTCTTCATCTGCTGGGCATCGAGCACGAACGGTTGACGTATAAGTATCAGGGGCGTCATTTCCGCTTGACCGACGTTCATGGGCACGTGGTCAAGGAACTCCTAGCTTGATTATTCGTCTGTCGCAGTTGGTCGCAATTTCAATGGCAAACGTATTTCAACGGCAAACACGTCGCGTCTGAGAAGAATCTCGATTGGCGTTCATCGAGTACTGTCGTGTTTTTGGCAAAAATGACAGTCGCTTGCACTCGCTGTTGAACGCTGGAAAAATGACCGCTGCTTACTCGCACGGATGCATCACCAGTTTTTCACTCAGTTCTCAAAGGAATTCAGATGACTCGTCCGAACCCGCGGCGTCGCGCACACTTAGTAACGTTCGTCGCTATCTGCCTGTCAGCCAATTTCGCTTGGGCTCAAACCGGATGGGTCGATTCCGTCGAGCTACCCGATGGAGAGAAAGCCATCCAGTTGTTTAATGGAAAGGATCTTGTGGGGTGGGAGGGAGACCAGCGGTACTTCTCGGTCACCAACGGGATGATTCGTGCGGCCAACGAAAAAGGGGATGTCGTTAAGACCGGGACTTATTTGTTCACCCAAAAATCGTTTCGAGATTTTCGGCTGCTATTAGAGGTCAAGCAAACGGTTGACGAGCACCATCACAACATGCATTCAGCCGTCGCGGCTCTCGGCAAGAAGGTATCATCTGGCCAAAACCAATTTGGATTTCATGGCCCTTTGTTCATGTTCTGTCACGACTGGGGTATCTGGGACGCGGGAGGTCGCGGTCGAGTATTTCCTGCCGGCCGAAAAAAAGCAATTCGCAAGCCGCCGTATGAGAACACGGGCGATTGGAATCAGATCGAAATCCTTGTCATCGGCAATCACATCCGCATGGTCTCCAATGGACAGCGAGTGGTCGACTATGTCGAGAAGCCCAGTGTGCTCAAGGTCTGCCCGATCGGGCTACAGCTGCACAACAATGACCGACCGCAGGAATTCCACTTTCGAGGCCTGTTGCTAGTGGAGAGTCCGGTCGACGAACTGGCGACATTGACAAGTTCAGAAAACTGAACGCTGCCACACTCCAGCCGGCATCGGATTTTCTGGCACCGATCGTCTGTGGCTTGAGGATCGCTCGGTGTCGTAGACGCTAGCAAATGATAAAGCCGCGATTCACGATTCGCGAGTCACGAGTCACGATTCGCGATTCGCGATTCGCGATTCGCGCCTCGCAGCTCCTTGCTGGCCTGCGTCAGTCCGACGGTTCCTTCTTGAAATTCGGCCTGATCCTGCGTCAAATCGGCGAATCTGCTCAATAAAAAGTGGCGAACTCGGTCTCTGATGATCGATGAACATCCCCATACAACCGGCATAACCGTTAAAGTCGTACGCGAATTGCGTACGGTCAGATCGCAAGGACGCGAATCGATGGGTCTTCAAGAGAACGCAAAGAAATTCCTCGGCGAGCCCCTTATTTGGGTTTGTATCGCTATGGTTGGCGTCGTTTTGATGGGGCCAACTGCCGCGAATCTTGCGCGCAAAGCCGTTGGAGGCAATCGAGATCGCGGGGACGTCGATCAACATGGCGAAACGATTACCAACGAACAACCGGTCGCTCAAGCCGATACGCCAGAGATCGATCCCGACCGTGAGGCATTGTCGAAACAGCGACGGTTTGCCATGCGTGACACCATGGAGGAAACCGACAATCAAGGTCAATCGAATGATGAAGAATTTCCTGCGGTTGATCTCCCAAAAGAGGTTGCAGGGCAACCGCCGCAGTCGCAAGAACTTCCACAAGACTCTGATCCGCTGACCTCGACCGATCAACCAACGGTTACCGAATCGGGGAAAGATACGGACTCGGTGAATATTGACCGGATGATCGAAGAAGTCAGACGCGAGATGGAACGGGAGTCGGACGCTCCAACGAAGGCGGTCGTCGGGCAGGAGACGAAATCTGATGTTCCCGATGCCAAGCCGACGGATCGGGAAGTCGTTGAGTCGAAACGAGCATATTCCTCCGAACAAGGCGTCGAACAAGAGGGTTCGCCGGAACCAAAAAATGTTGCCGATGCGAGCAAGCCGCGCAGTACGCCTTCCGATCCATCGGCCGGCACGACAAAAATATCTCCGCTGCCGACCCCAGATGATACCGAACGACCGGAAGCTTCCCACGACCAGAAAGATGTGTTACCGCCGAAGAATGTTCAGCCAAAGGATCACGACAAGGCATCAACCTTCGACGATGAGGACTTATTGTTGCCGCCTTGGAACGAACCGTTGACGTTCAAAAGTGACTCGGACCAAAATGAAGATTTTCAAGATCAAGCCGTTGGCGACGATCAGACTCCGTCCCGTGACCTGATGAACTTGATCCCGCCAGAAAGCGGCGGCACATGGTGGGATGCATCGATTGCTCAACAGTTCTGGCCCGATCGACAGGCTCAGTTTGCCAATATCGACTCGGTTGTCTTTGTCGCGTTACAGAACTCCGCCCAGATCCAAATCCTGAACGATCATCCTCGTATTGAAGAAACGTTCGTTCAACAGCGCGAGGCTGATTTCGACTGGTCGGCGTTTGTCGATGCCAGTTGGAACAGCATCGACGAGCCGGTTCGATCGGAGCTTCAAACGGGTGCACGATCGGGACGTTTTGTCCAAGAGGAGCTGCACGTCGGGTCCGGTTTGCAAAAGCGGTTGGGGCGTGGCGGTCAGCTTCGGTTGGGCAGCACCATTGGAACGGTCGACAACAATTCGATATTTCTGGCTCCGCCAGATCAAGGTACGGCCACGTTCTCACTGGACTATCGGCAACCTTTAATGCGAGGACGTGGGCGCGAAGTGACCAAAAGTCAGATCGTGTTGGCTCGGTTGGGTGTCGAGGCTTCCCGTCATTCGGTCAAGCAGCAGATGCAGCTTTACCTGATGGAAGTGGTGACTGCGTACTGGGAACTTTATCGAGCGCGTGGCGTGCTGTCGCAACGTCATCGAAATTTGGTTCGAGCGACCGAGCTTGTCCAATTGCTTGCTAGACGTTCATCGTCTGGTGGAGCCAACGCTCAGCTGCAAAGAGCCCGAACGGCTGAAAGCGCACGTCATTCTGAGGTGATTGATGCTGAGTACGTCGTCGCTGATGCTCAGGAGCGGCTAATGAATTTGACTCATGGCGACAATCTGGCCAATTCCAACCGCGTCGAGATCATCCCGACCGATGCTCCGCCCCAGTTCACGCTGCCTCATGATCTGGGGTCGGTCACTGAATTGGCGATTCGCAATCGCGCGGAGGTAAAGGAAGTGCTTGCTGAGATCAAAGCGGCGACAGTCAGGCAAGTCGTCGCGCTTGATGGCTTGAAACCTCAACTCGATGCGATCATTTCGTCCTATGTGGCGGGAGTTCGCGGCAACAAGGACGTTGGGAACGCGATTTACGATCAGTTTTCGGCGGGAGACCCTTCGTATTCGGTCGGCATGTCGTTCGAGATTCCAATCGGCAGACGATCGGCAACGGCTGGGATGAAACGACAGGAGATTCAGAGTCGGTTGTTGCAGAACAAGCTTCGCAAAACCTTGGGCGATGTTTCGGCATCGGCGAGGTCTGCGTTCCGCGACGTGTATCGACTTCAAGCGATCACCGCAAACAACCGGCAAGTCGTCGCTCAGTCGGCCAACGCGTTGAATGCGATTCAGGATCAGAACGGATGGCTGCAGAAAAGCGATCCTTCGGCGGCACTTTACTTGAACGACCTGTTGGCGTCTCAGGATCGGCTAGCGACCGCTGAACAAAACTTATTGGACAGTCAGGCACGGTTGGCAATCGCCTACGTAACGCTTAAGCGTGCAACGGGCGAATTGCTACAGGACAATGTTTGTGTTGAAGCAACAGGCTGTCCGACTTGTGCGAGCGCAGCGTGCGATTGTTCGGCGGTGAAGCAGGCGACGTGGCATCAGCCCATCGAGAAAGTACAGTCGATCCTTGACGGGACAGACGAGCAGATGAATGGCATTCGCGATCGACTGCGTCCCAATCCGACAGAGTCGCCAGCCGAGAAAACGGAAACGTTTGACGTGCCGCTTGAACGACCTGAGTGGCAACCGAGCGTGACGCCGATGCCTGAGGGGTCCGACACCGCGAGAGAAAGTTTCTCCGCACCTCGCTACCCACTCTCAACCCGGCGTTCGATGGAACGATCATCACGGTAGTAAATCTAGCGTGAAGGATCCTTGCACCGTCAGGTCGTTAGGCTATTGAACTGCGAATCAGTCGCCGCGTTGGCTAGTCCAGTTCAATCATTTGTCCATTGGAGAACAAAGCGCGATTGATGTTCTGGTGCCGGATCGTGAAGGACTCATTGGTTGTCGCATCGACCACGGTAAGACTCGAATCGCTGAACGTCACGTGAGCGATGTCGCGGTCGGAGAGATCGATGTAGTCGAACCCTTCGTTGCCGTCGATGTGAATCACACTGTTGTCTCTGGCGATAAAGCGTCCCACCGCATCCTGGACAACGACTTGAGGCGACCGTCCCGTTGTTGGCGCGATGGTGACGGAAGGAACCGTGTCCGGGTCGATCGATGGTGATGACTCTGGCATGTCAACACAAAACGCGCCACGGATAGGCATCGGGACTTCGGATTCCTCATCGTCGGGGATTTCCAACCGAAACAGATGAAGGTCAATTCCGTTGAGCAATTCGGGCTCCGGTTCTTGACGAGCAACACGGTTCGATTTGCGGGACGCAGTTTGTGAAGAATCGTCAGCGGGCACGTCGATTCCCAGTGCGTCAACAGGCCCTGAAGGCACGTTAAGCGTAGTGCTGAAGAAAGGATCGGTGTCGGCTTGTCGTGGGCACTCCGCGTCCGCAGGTATCGCCAAAGCGTCAAGGCCTAGTTGTGCGGGCTGGTTCATGGCACGGAAGAGTCCGCTTGGGAACGCGAAAAGAGAATAAAGCATTGTGCTTATCGAGCGTGCGCGCCGGGCTAACTTAATTTTCGTTGACACATATGGAATGTTTGGCCTGAGTTTTGACTGACCAACTGGGTTGCCGCGTCAGGCAAGCGGCAAGCTTTATTTAAGTGAATCAATCCTGTTGACCGTTGAAATCGGACGCTCGTATAATCCTTGCTTCCGAATCAAAAAAATGGGCGGCTTGAACCGAAAAAATATGAAAATCCACGAATACCAAGGCAAGGAACTGTTCAAAAAGTTTGGTGTCACGGTCCTTGAAAACGAATTGGCTCGAAGTCCCGAAGAAGCGGCCAGCGCCTACACCAAGCTGGGAGGCAAGGTCGCAGTGGTGAAATCTCAGATTCACGCGGGCGGTCGAGGCAAAGGCACATTCGCTGAAAACGGTGACCAGCACGGCGTCCAACTGGTCAAGTCTGCCGAGGAAGCAAGGCAAGCAGCTGCCAACATGTTGGGAAATCATCTGGTCACCATCCAGACGGGGCAGACGGGCAAGAAAGTCAATCAGGTTCTGGTCGAGGCCGGTTGCGACATCGCTCGCGAACTGTATCTGGGCGTCGTCCTTGATCGCGAATCGAAACGACCGGTGTTGATGTGCAGTCAGGAAGGCGGCATGGACATCGAGAAAGTGGCGCATGAGACGCCCGAGAAAATTTTCAAGGAGCATTTTGATCCGGCTCAGGGAATTGAAAGTTTCCAAGTCCGAAAGCTATGCAAGAAGCTGGGCATCGAAGGCAAGACGGTCCGATTGGCCGACAAGTTCATGAAGGCCCTCTGTCGACTTTACGTGGATCTCGATTGCAGTTTGATGGAGATCAATCCATTGGTCGTTACCGGGGACGGAGACCTGGTGGCGCTTGATTCCAAGATCGATTTTGATTCCAACGCCATGTTCCGCCACAAAGACTTGGAAGCGTATCGGGATCTTTCGGAAGAGGAGCCTTCAGAAGTTCGTGCATCGGACGCGGGGCTCAGTTACGTCATGCTCGACGGCAACATTGGTTGCCTTGTCAACGGAGCCGGCTTGGCGATGAGCACAATGGATATTATCAAACTTCACGGAGGCGAGCCGGCCAACTTTCTGGACGTTGGTGGCGGAGCAAACGCGGATCAGGTGACCGAAGCGTTTCGAATCATTTTGTCGGATGAAAATGTCAAAGCCGTTTTGGTGAATATTTTTGGCGGCATCATGAAATGCACGACCATTGCGGAAGCCATCGTGGTTGCCGCAAAGTCGGTCGGTTTCACGGTTCCGCTGGTGGTTCGCCTTGAGGGAACTCAGGTCGAGGAAGGTCGGAAGATACTCGAAGATTCCGATGTCGACTTGATCACGGCAACGGATCTGACAGACGCCGCCGAAAAGGTAGTCGCCACGCTAGGCTGATTCGTTGCCCAACGATCGCCATTGAATTCAAACTTCAGATGCTCGGAATCGGGAGCGTCTTGAAGACCATCTTCTAAAATTGAAAATCCGGAACTTTCATGAGCATTTTGATCGACAAGAATACCAAAGTCATCTGCCAAGGCATCACGGGTAGCGTGGGTGAATTCCACACCAAGGGCTGCCTCGACTATGGCACGAAGATGGTGGGCGGAGTCACGCCCGGCAAAGGCGGTCAAACCGTGCAGGGGTTACCTGTCTTCGATACGGTCGAAGAAGCGATGGCTGAAACCCAAGCCGATGCGACCATGATTTTTGTGCCTCCAGCTTTTGCTGCCGACGCGATTCTTGAGGCGATCGATGGTGGCATCAAGGTTGTGATTGCGGTCACCGAAGGCATCCCCGTGCTCGATATGGTCCGAGTCTATGAAGCCGCTAAGGCAAGCGACTCCGTGTTGGTTGGTCCGAACTGCCCGGGCGTGATCACGGCAGACGAGTGCAAGATTGGAATCATGCCAGGTTACATCCACCAAAAGGGTTCCGTTGGAATCATGAGCCGCAGCGGAACACTGACCTACGAGGCAGTCTGGCAGACATCGAACCTTGGCCTTGGCCAGACGACCTGCGTAGGTTTGGGTGGCGATCCGATCGTGGGTACTTCTTTCATTGATGTGTTGAAAATGTTTCAGGATGACGACGAAACCGAATCCATTCTGATGATGGGCGAAATTGGTGGCACGGCCGAAGAGGAAGCCGCCGCTTACGTCAAAGAGCACATTACCAAGCCGGTTGCCGCCTTCATCGCCGGTCGCACGGCTCCTCCGGGAAAACGAATGGGCCACGCCGGCGCGATCATCAGTGGTGGAAAAGGAACGGCAGAAGAGAAGATTGCCGCCTTGGAAGCCGCGGGGATTGAGGTCGCTCAAAGCCCCGCTGACATGGGAACTGCGATGAAACGAGCCATTGAGAAGGCTTAGTTTCAGGTGATCCACTCTTCATCGAACGCAAAAAGCATCCCGGACAGTATTCGGTTGGTACCGGCGTTGCGTACGGTGTCGCGCTGGGGCTGCCGATTTTGACTGCGCTTTTCGGATGAGCGTTCGAATTCGATCTTAACCCGAACTTTTAACAGTCACACAGCACTATGGCACGTCTTTTTCCAAGTCCCAGCCATCGGGTAGGCTGACGTTTTTCATCACGATCGGAATGCCGTCACGAATGACGCACTTCGGGTGATCGTGGCTGGTGTCCATGCGATTGGACTCGTTGACAATTTTCACATTCTTTCCGATGCGGACGTTCTTGTCGATGATCGCTCCTTGGATCACCGTTCCAGATCCAATCGTCAACGGAACATCAAGGTCTCCTTCTTCGTCACCTTCGCCCGGATAAAAATCGTTGCCCATCACGATCGAGTTCTTGATGACGACATCTGGATCCGTGATCGTGCGAAGACCGATCACACTGTTTTCGATCGTGGTGCCGCTGCTTAGCCGGCATCCGTTGGATACTAAACTGCGTGAAACCTGAGCGCCTGCCACGCGACTTGGTGGCAGATAGCGGGCTCGCGTGTAGATCGGGGCGGACGCGTCGCCCAAATCAAACTCCGGGTTTTCGCTGGCCATACTCAAGTTGGCATCGTAGAACGACCGGACCGTTCCAATGTCCTCCCAGTAGCCATCAAACAGGTGCATTTGAACATGATGCGTCTTGATCGCTTCGGGGAACAGCTCTTTTCCGAAGTCTGTGCAGTCTGACTTGTCTAGCAACTCTTTCAGTAGTTTTGCGTTAAAGACATACATCCCCATGCTGGCGATGCAGTCACGGCCTTTGCTGTCGACTCCCTGAGCGTCAATCCATTGAGGATCGGTGCGAACCGCGTCCAGTTCTTGGTCAGTCTGTGGTTTTTCGACAAATCCTCTGACCTTCCCGTCGTCATTGACTTGCATGATGCCAAATCCACGCGCGTCTTCACGCGTGACGGGGATGCAGGAAATCGTGACATCGGCTCCACTTTTCACGTGAGTTTCGATCAGTTCGCCATAGTCCATGCGATACAGCTGGTCACCGGACAGGATCACGACGTGTTCGATGCCAGGCTGGTCAAAGTAAACGATATTTTTACGAACCGCATCCGCTGTTCCTTGATACCAATCAGATTCATCGCTGGTCGTTTCCTGAGCCGCCAGCAATTCGACGAAGCCGCCGCTGAAATGGTCGAACGAAAAAGACCTGCGAATATGCTGGTGAAGGCTGACCGAGAGAAACTGAGTCAGCACGAAAATGTGATTGATTCCGCTGTTGATACAGTTTGAAATCGGGATATCAATCAGGCGGTACTGGCCGCCCAGAGGAACCGCAGGCTTGCTTCGAATGGAGGTCAAGGGAGCGAGTCGGCTTCCTCGTCCGCCACCTAAAATCAACGCGACCGCATTACCTCTGCTCATGATTTCGCCTACTGTCAAGATTCAAGAATGTCGGTCGAAGCGTTCAAACCGTGTCGTTGCATCCTAGCGAAAATGAGTGTGGCTCAATAGTCTTCGATCATGAAGATTTCTAATCAATCAGCAAGATCCTCGATGTCAGCAACTTCGTGGCTTTGAGGCAGGTCTTCGATCTCGGTCAAGCCAAACAGATCAAGGAATCGATCGGTGGTGCGGTACAGCTTCCGCGCTGGAGTTCCCTCCGACTTTTCGTGGCTTAACAGTTGCCGCTTCACCAACTGATTCAGGACGCTGCCGCTGGATTTTCCTCGTGCTTTGTCGACGTCTTCTCGGCTGGCGGGCTGATGATAGGCGACAACAGCCAGCACATCGATGGCAGCTTGGTTCAGCTTTATTTCTCGATTGCGTCCGAAATACTCATCCTTGAATGAGTCGAGCGATTCATGCAGGACCATTCGATAGTTTCCCTTTTCTGTCGCAATTCGCCAGGCAGCATTCTGTTCTTCGTATCGAGCGTTCAGCTTTCTAACAATCTGAACGACTTCTTTGGGGCTGACGTCTCGCAGTACTGCCGCAATCTTCTTGCTGGTCAGCCTGACATCGCTGGGCGAACCCACAAACAGAATGGATTCGACGATCGATTCCGGTGAAATCGCGCACGCTGCATCGTCATCGACGGCAGGCTGTGGATCGGAGGCGCTTGTGAGCGCATCGCCTTCTTCATCCCGTTCAATTGACTCATCGTGAAGCTGATCGTCAACATCGTTGTCGCGCCCCTCTCCGGTGACATCCGCGTATGCCTCGCTGAGCGTTTCCAGAGTGAACTCGTCACCGTCGTCCTCATCAACCGCGTCACTGACTTCAAGTTCTAGGTCGGCAGCGAGAGGGTTAAGCGGTTGCTGGTTGTTTTCCTGCCGCTTCGTTCCGTCTCCCGAATTGTCTGCCTCGTCGCTCATGCCACCAGCTTAGGCAATTTCAAGTGTGGTCACCACGTCAAAGTGATGGCAGTAGCGCTCAAGCGGACCGCATCTTCAGATTTTCTCGCCACAGTGTTTGCAAAAGACAGCATCGGTGTCGTGTCCCGTGGTCATGCAGTAGCGGCAAGTGATGTTAGAGACAGTCTTTCGCTTGTTGATGATTTCTGCCGACACAAACCCTGTCGGCACGATGATCAGGCTGTAGCCCAGCAATATCAACACCGTCGAAACCATCTTGCCCGCCGGGGTGCGAGGCACAATGTCTCCGTAGCCGACCGTCGTCATGGTTACGGTTGCCCAATACATCGATTGAGGAATACTGCTGAACTCGCTGGCCACGATATCGCCCGCCAGAACGGATTCAATCGGATCACCAATCGTTTTGGCCAGTTCGTTCAGTCGATCTTCGAGTGCTCTGCTGGTGACGCCCAGCTCGCTCGCAAGGGACTCAAAAAGTTCACTCTCCGGATTCAATGACCAGCCATTGTCGATTGCCAAGGAGGTCAGACGTTTGACTTCGGTCATCGCATCCCGCCGTGATTCCGGATTTTCAATCTCGTACATCATCGATCCGGCGATCGTGATTGCGATCAGAATCACACTGACGAAGACCACAATTTTCGCACGAGCTTGGTACACCGCACGAGCCAAGTCGTCCGACTCTTGCACGAACCAACCCATTTTCAGAATGCGAAACACTCGTAACAACCGCAGCGCGCGAACGACGGCGAAAGTGTGGTAGCCGTGAAAAAATAGTGTCAGATACGACGGTAAAACCGCCAGCAGATCAACGATGCCGAAAAAGCTGGTCGCATACTTCAGGGGCCGACGAACGCAATAAAGCCGTAGCAAGTACTCAATGGTAAATAGGACGGTCAGCGTCCACTCGATCTGAGTGAAGATCGTGCTCCAGCGTTGGCTCTGGTTGATGCTTTCGATGGTTCCCAGACAAACGCAAACGACGCTGATCAGGATGGCGACCAGCAGTGCAATGTCAAACCAAATTCCGGAAGGAGTGTCCGCACCGAAAATAATTTCGTGTAGTTTGTCTCGAAAACCGTTCACACCATACCGTTCGAGTTCGTCGGGGCGCGGTTCAGATGGAGTCGAATCGTGGGTCATGGCGTAGTTCAGCCGGGGCAAAATTGAATACGACGCGCTCGGTTATTCTGGATTCTTCAGCTCAATCTGAAAATCGATTTCGTTTTCTGCTCGAAGAATTTTCAGATTGATCGTCTTTCCAAAGTCACGACGGACACGACGAATCAGTTCGCGCCGTTTCGAGATCGCATCACCGTCGACCGACACCACAACGTCACCGACCTCGATGCCAGCCGATTCGGCAATTGAGCCCTTGACCACTTTCGTGATCGGAACGCCGTTCTCATTTCCTTCGCGGTCCAGTTGCAACCCAAGTCGAAATCGCTTGGGAGTGCCGTATGCCGGTCGAGGCGATGTAAGCAATTGCTCTAGGACGGAATCGGAGAAATCGACAACTTTCAGGACTCCCTCGCAGTTAATCGTTTCGAAAGTGTCGTCGGGAGTATGATAGGTGTCGCTGATTCCGGTATGAATGAACATGTTCGGAATTTTTGATTGGTTGAACGGCAGGTGATCACTACCAGCGAATCCGGCAGCCGGCAATTTCAAACTCAGTCCCAGCGAGTTATTGGCAGTATCCAGGATCGAAGCGAATGCTGGCGACGTGTTCCAGTTGTAAATGGTCAGCTCATCCTGTCGCAGCAAGCCGATCATGTCAAAATTCACCATGGCTACCGTGTCATCCAGTTTGAACAGCGGTTTGGCCACATAATGCAACGCTCCCAGGAGTCCCATTTCTTCAGCAGTGAAGCAGATCAACACCAACCGGCGTCGTGGCGCGGCGCCTGCTTTTCTGGAGCCAAATCGACGCGCGAGTTCCAGCACGGCTGCGGTTCCAGTCGCATTGTCGTCCGCTCCGTAATGAATTTCCTTCCGCCAAGGAGTTCGAGATCCGTATGCTCCTAGACCAAGGTGGTCGTAGTGAGCACCGACGATGACGGTTTCGTCTGCCAGATCGCCGCTGCCGGGAACAACCGCCACAAGGTTCGACGTGACGATGTCGGTCTTGGGGAAGCTGGCTCTGGCCTCGACCGACCAACCCTTCATGGGCTGCGAGATCGGTTCCAGTCGAGCATCGATCCACGCTTCTATCTTTTCCAGCGACCCCAGTTTCGATCCGGTCGGTGCGTGAAGTGGTGACACGGCAAGGATCTCGTTAAAAACGGAACGTTTGATTTGATAAAACGGGAACGAGATCGTTCCAAATTGATTTGACTGCACCAGTTTGTCATCGTCGACGGTTGGAGCCGTTTCTGCGTCGTTGATCAGAATGATACCGGTCGCTCCTGCCTTTCGCGCGGCGCGGACTTTCGACACGATGAAAGAGTGGCCGGATGTCTCTTCCCCGTCGAACACACTGTTGGACATCTTTTGTTGAGGCTCGCGTCTGATCATCACGACGACTTTTCCTTTGACGTCGATGTCTCGGTATTCGTTGTAGTTGTGTTCGTCGGCGGCGATCCCATAGCCGACGAAGACCAGATCCGCCTTGATGGAATTCGGTTTTCGGCCGACCAGAACCGTAAACGCCTCGTTCAAGACGGGTGTAAGCTGAAGATCGTCCGGACCGTGGAAGGCCATTCTTGTCTCGGACGGATCGATCGTTCGAGTCCCGTCGACTGGGACAAGTTGTCGATAGGTTCCATTTTTGGATCCACCTAAAACCTTGGCATCCCGGTACTGTTGGATGATAAAGTCTTCGGCCAGTTGCATTTCGGGCGTTCCGGGTTGACGCCCCGCCAGTTCGGCTGACGCAAGGTAGCGAATATCGCTGGTTAGTCTGGATAACGATGCGGCCTGCGAGCCGACCTTGCTCGGCGAACCCTCCCGTTTTGCTGGAGTTGGCTGAGGACTCGTTCGAGGCTTCGCCAAAGCTGGGGTCGGTTCGGCAGCAGGAGCCACCAGTCGGCCTTCTATGGTCTGCTGCTGTTCGGCCACGATGGCTTGGACGCACGTCTGATTCGAACTTACCATCGATAGCCCGAGAAGCACGCAAACGATGCTGGCAATTTGTCGACCTCGATGCGTCCGTGAGGTCATTATCTCTGTCATCATTTTTCAGATCCTGGGTCTACGAATTCAGACGAGCATTATGGTCGCCGTGGCAGGGTCGAATAAATACCAAACCTTGAAGCCATCCAATTTATTCGAAGCGAGGCTGAAAATCTTGCTTGGAATCTGCTCCGCTTGGCTGTTGAACGGCATCTGCGTCAGGCCTTGTTCGGCAATAAATTACCAGATTCAATTTCATCTCGCTCGCGTAAGATCGACCCACAATCATTTTCATTCAATAACTTATTTACCCGTAAGTCCTGACGGGCTTGAAAAGGCACCGTTTGGGCGGCCATAATCTGCCTCCGCGAGCGGCCAGCCGCAGTGAAAAGTTATCTCGCCGACTTCCTCGCGCTTCCCGACTAAACCAATTTTTGTGGTATAAGTTGCTTCATGTCTGAGCAAATTGAAGAAGAACGCACGCTTTATGAGGCTCATCCGTCGATGTTTCGTAATCAACCCGTTGGGTTCGTCCTCACGGCGATTCTGTGCGTGGCGGTCGTTGGTATCATCATGATGATTGCTTGGTGGTTCAAATGCAAAGGAACCACACTAACGGTGACTGATAAACGGACTCGGCTGCGTCGAGGTATTTTTTCAAAATCGATCACCGAAGTCTGGCATAGCGACGTGCGAAACGTGGTGCTTGAACAAACATTTTTTCAGCGAGTGTTCGGCGTCGGCATGATCGGTATTTCCAGTGCGGGCCAGAGCGGCATGGAAATTTCCGTGACGGGTATTCCGGATCCCGATCAAGTCAAACAGTTGATTGACGAGCGGCGATCATGAAACATATCCGAAACTTCTGCATTATCGCTCATATTGACCACGGCAAGTCGACGTTAGCTGATCGCTTGATTCAAGCCTGCAACGGTGTTGCTCAGCGGGATTTCCATGATCAGATGTTGGACTCGATGGACATCGAGCGTGAGCGTGGAATCACGATCAAGAGCAATACGGTCTCGCTGGACTATACGGCACCCGATGGGAAAAAGTATCTGCTGAACTTGATTGACACGCCAGGCCACGTGGATTTTTCTCATGAAGTCCGCCGCAGTTTGATGGCGTGCGAAGGCGCGTTGATCATCGTTGACGCTTCGCAAGGAGTGGAAGCTCAAACGGTTGCGAATCTCTATCTGGCGATGGAGTACGATCTGCAGTTGTTGCCGGTCATCAACAAAATCGATTTGCCTGCTGCCAACATCGATATGGCTCAGGAGGCGATTGACGCCGAACTGGGGCTTGATCCATTCGAAGCGATTCCCGTGTCTGCCAAGACCGGATTGAATATTGAAAACGTGCTGACCGGCATCGTCGAGAAGCTGCCACCTCCATCGGGCGACCCCACTGCACCGCTGAAAGCGTTGGTGTTCGATGCGTTTTTCGACAAGTATCGCGGAGTGATTTTACAGATCCGCGTGATCGAAGGAACGATCAAAACGAAAGACGCGATCCACTTCATGCACGGCGGTCGTGACTACAACGTTGACGAGGTCGGGTACAACCAGCTGAAACTGGTGCCAAAAAAACAACTGTCCGCAGGCGAGGTTGGTTACTTAGTCGCGGGAGTCAAAAGTGTGCAGGATATCGAGATCGGCGATACGATCACCTCACTGGAAAACCCTGCCAGTGATCCAATCCCTGGGTATCAGAAAGCTCGGCAGGTGGTTTTTTCTTCCATCTACCCGATGAGTACCGATCAATATACGGATCTTACCAAGGCTCTCGACAAGCTGGCAATCAATGACGCCGCATTGACGTACGAGAAAGATTCATCCGCCGCGTTGGGTTTTGGTTTCCGCTGCGGATTTCTCGGTCTGCTTCACTTGGATGTGATTCAGGAGCGACTTCAGCGCGAGTTTGATCTTGGCTTGGTGATTTCGGCTCCTTCGGTCAAGTACAGCTTACAGTTGAAGGATGGCAAAGAGGTCGAGATTGACAACCCCAGCTACTGGCCTGACCCGACGATGATTGAAAGCATCACCGAGCCGTTCATCAAGGCCTCGATTCTGACACCCGAAGAACACGTCGGTCCGGTGATGGAACTCTGCCGTGAACACCGCTCGGAAAGTCAGACGATGAATTATCTGTCAGCTGGCAGGATCGAGGTCATCAGCGAAATGCCGTTGGGCGAGGTGCTGTTTGACTTCTACGACAAACTGAAAATGATTACTCGTGGGTACGGCTCTTTCGATCACGAACCCATCGAGTACCGAAAAACGGATGTCGTGAAAGTTGAAATTCTGGTCAACAAGGAACCCGTCGATACGCTTGCTTACCTCGTCCATCGTGAGAAAGCACGCTCCCGAGCGCTGCACTATTGCGAACGACTGGCGAAAGAGATTCCTCGCCATCAGTTCAAGATCCCGATCCAAGGAGTCATTGGCGGCAACGTGATTGCGCGATCGACGATTAACGCGTTACGTAAAGACGTGACGTCCAAGTGCTACGGCGGCGATATCTCGCGAAAGAAAAAGCTGCTGGAGAAGCAGAAAAAAGGCAAGGCGAAGATGAAGCAATTCGGAAGCGTCAATATTCCGCAGAAGGCGTTTGTATCCGTATTGAAGGCGGGTGATGATTGATGCGATGTGACCCGCCTTCAAACGCCGACTACTTCGCAGCAGGTGCCTTCGCCAGAGCGTGGAGCTTTGCAGGGTGAAGCTAGTCAGCCGAGCAGGAAACTTTTCGTTTACGTGAACTCAAACTTGCCGCATGAGGCAACGATTCAACCTAGTTTTCTGGCAATTGATTACGGCCCACCGTTGGCCACAACGCTCTTTTCATTCGCACGGATTGCCTTGATCCTGTGCATCAAGCTTAGCCCGAAAGCCGACTACGAAACCGAAGCCGACGAAACGCTAGCGTTGTAGGTTGGTTGTCAAAAACCAAACCTTGATTCCAAACCGCGGATGTATTCGAGCGCCTCCTCAAGTTCCGTTGTCTGGACACCGCGATTACGACCAGCTCGATCGCACTCGCCCAGCATGACCAAATCATCGAAATTGGGGTTTGCTTCCAGCCGACGCCGGGCTCTCGCGCCGATCGTTCGGTCGTGAAGCAGATGAGCTTCCATGTGATGCTTTATCAGCCAGCCGGTGCGCTCGGTGATGAAACCTTGCAGAGCGGTCAAGCCGCTGCCAACATGATCGTAAGGATCAATTCCCTTGCCGACGTCATGCAAGAGTGCGGCCAGTAAAAACTCCTCGTCGTAAGGCAGGCGATCGCACGCCAAGTCGAACACCTGCAGGCTGTGATACAGCGCGTCGCCTTCCGGATGGTGTTTGGGATGTTGCTTGACGTTTTCCAGCGGCAGTAACAGCGAGTAAAATACCTGGAACGGATCCAGTTTCTCTTCGCAGTCGGCGATTGCTGTTTCGATGTCGATGCCTGGATAAAAGTTTTCCAGTAACGGAAGCAACTGAGCTTCGCTGGCTCGCTCGATTGGCTTGCCAGTGATCGAGCTCTTGAAGATGTAGCTTGTTTTTTCGGTCGGGTAAACTGTCAGCTCAAACTCGAACCGGTCTCGGACGTGGACATGTCGATACAGCGTGCGTTCGCCATTTTTCACCACGGGCTTCAGCTGAACTTCGTGATCCAGACCGTGCGATTGAAGGACCGCGGCCACTCCCTCGACGCTGTCGGCAAAAACGTGGATGTCGATGTCCGAGCCCTGTCGCACGTGACCGGTCAAGACACTGCCGATCAGGCGCGTCTTGTAGCGAGAAAGCATTCGCATCATGCGCACTGCTTCGATTCGCATTTCGAACAATCGATCCTCGTTCGTTTGCCCCTCCAACATTCGAGTCATCTGCTGAATTTGATCGCGGATCTCGGCGTTGGAGGGAAGATCTTTCGGCTTCACCCAGCCCTTGCAAACCCATCGAGCCGCCTTCATTTTGGCTCGGTAATATTCCGACTCTTGTCGGTCGTACATCAGCTTCGCGGCCTGCCAAGCAATCTGACGCCGCAGTTTCGATTGAGTCATTCTCCAGCAGCCTCGCCGGGCGTGCTTTAATCGAGGTATAGACTTATTGAGGTATAGACTTAGAAACGGCTTCCCCGTTTCGTCAGCGGGCGGATTATAGCGTCTGCGTCTGAAAAGTAAAACTTGGCCCAGGCCGCAATTCGGGACGAAGCTTAGCGCTTGTAGAAATCCGAAACTTCAGCGTCGAACAGATCCATTGTTTGGCGAACGAACGAGTTGTCTTGCAATTTGCGAATTTGCTGCGTCCGTGTCATTCGAGGGGCTGGCATCGCCTGGTGTTTTTGGGTGGGCGACGCGACAAAGTCCAACCGGATCGAGCGGCCCGCTGCCGAAGCAAGTGCCGATTCAAGTTTTTCGCGGCGTTCCGTTTTGCCGCATTGTTCACAGGTGTAAGAGTCCGACATCGTAACGACGAGGACTTCTGGTGATTTCCACTCCAAACGTTCGTATTGGCTGGCCATGTCAGAGGTCAAATCGCCCAGTGACTCCAAGGCTTGCTTCCACGTTTTCTCGATGTCTTGACTGCCGCCGCTAGGTGCGAAACTGGTTCCCGTCGAATCAACCGCAGCGGGCTCGGTGGAATGGTCCGGCGATTTCGCTGTTGTGACTTGAGCCACCGCGGCTGGTTGAATGACCGGTTCAACGCGCGGTTGAGCAGCGATTGGTTCGGTCGTAGGCTCGATTGATGCAGTCGTCTTGACGGGGTTGTTGGCTGGCGACGGTTGCTGTTTTGCCTCTGCTGACGATTCAGGTGGAGCCGGTGGTCTAGCTACTTCGTTTTTTTTTAACGGAGCGTTTGTTGAGGGTTTGGCGACGTTCGCGCCGCCTCCAGCCGACGACAACTGCTTGATCAAGTCGCTGACCGAATCTAAGTGCTCCAGATTGCAGATGCGAACGGCGGCGACTTCCAGCAGCGTCCGCGCGTGAAGGCTGGACTGCATTCGCACCAATGCTTGGTCAAGTACCTGCACGCACGAGAGAATCGTTTCCAGGCCAAGCTGGTCGGCCAATTGTTGCAGACCAGCCATGTCGCTCGGGCTGCAGCTGAGCAATGTGTTCTCGTCGCAGCCAACACGCACCGCCATCATGTCGCGGTAGTAACCCAGCAACTGTTCCGCAATCTGACCTGCGTCGCTCCCTTCGGAAATCGTTTGGTGAATCAACCTGAGCGTCGCCGACGAATCTTTGGCCGCCATCGCTGCGGCAATTTCGGCGATGCGAGCAATGTCGGATGTTCCCAGCAGTTGATGAACTTCTTCGACAGAGATTGTTTTGTCGCAAAATGAAAACAATTGTTCAAGCAACGACTGGCTGTCTCGCATCGATCCGTTTGCTCGTCGCGCCAACAGGGCGAGGGCCTGTTCATCTGCGGTGACTCCTTCGTTCGATGCGATCTCACGCAAGCGACCGGCAATTTCGTTTGGTTGGACGGGCGAGAAATCGAACCGTTGGCAGCGAGACAATACCGTGATCGGAATCTTCTGAGGGTCGGTCGTGCAGAAGATGAACTTCACGTGGCCTGGCGGTTCCTCCAGCGTCTTCAGCAACGCATTGAAGGCTTGCTGAGTCAGCATGTGAACTTCGTCGATGATGTAAATTTTGAAACGGCCGCGGCTGGGACGAATGGCTGCGTTGGATCGAAGCTGTCGGATCTCGTCGATTCCGCGGTTGCTGGCTCCGTCGATTTCCAAAACGTCAACGTCTTCGCCGGTCGAAACAGCCGAGCATACATCGCACTCGTTGCACGGAGTCGTTGTCGGTCCCGTCACACAATTCAAACATTTTGCAAAAATCCGAGCGGACGAGGTTTTGCCAACCCCGCGTGCTCCGGTGAACAGGTAGGCGTGACCGACTCGACTTTGTTTGATTGCGTTCGACAGAGCCGTCGCGATGTGCCCTTGACCGACAAGATCTTCGAAGGCTTGAGGACGATAGCGAAGTGCGACGACCTGATAGCCGTCACCGGTTTCGGCGGTCTGTGGGGTGGGAGCGTCTGCTGGATTGGAGGTCATGAATATTTCGGCTTGTTCAGATGAATGGCTGGCCGGGACGAAACGAACATTGTCGGAGCGGAGATTCTAACCGATTGCGGCACGTGACGTAAAACGGACCGGCTGCTGGGCAGTCGTCGGGCTCAAGTTGAGTGATTTTCCACCATCATCGCGGCCAGATTCTGGTCCACGATTTGTCGCAGGTGGACGTAACTGCATGTCAGTCGAGGGTTGACTTCGATCACGCAATCGAATTCCGGCCCCTCGTTGGCGATGACGATATCCATGCCGAAGTAGCCGCGGGTCGTCGGAAGCGCCAAAACGCATTGCTGGGCGAGGCTGTTGGCTCGCTGGGCGATTTCTCCGGGCAGCGGAAAGTCGGCTCCAGCATAATGACCGATCGGTTGGGCGTCGAATCTCTGGCCGGTCGGAGGCAGCAATTCAATTTCTTCGCCAGTCGCGATCGCGCTGACGCTGACGGCTGCTCCAGGGATGAATTGTTCGACTCGGTATTCGTCTCCGTCGGTCGGCCATTTAATCCGGTCAACCGAAGCGGCAACCTGCACCGAATCGCTACCGGCTCCGAAATTCGGTTTCATGACGACGGGGAAGGGCAGGTCGATCGAGCAACCGTCAGCTGGCAATATGACTCCCTTTGGCACTGCGATTCCGTTGGACTGCAAGAATGCTGACATCGCTGTCTTGTTGGAAGCCAATTCGATGAATTGTCGATCCGGGCTGATGAGCTTGGATGAAAAGTTTCGAACCCAGTCAAAAACCTGCAACAGGCGACCGGCACATTCCGGAGCGATCAAAAGAATTGCGTCTGCGGACCTTGCCAGTCTTTCCAACTCGATCGGTAAAGAAATTGCTGAACCAATCTTGGAAACCAAGGCCTGGGGCGGTAGTCGGACGGTGACTCGATCATCAATCGGAGCCAAGACATCGTGGCCCGCCAATTGAAAATCTTCGGCAACGGCCGACAACATCGCAGCTCCCTGCCGCTGGATGGCACAGCGTTCATCTGGGCTGGCGGAATCCATCCATAACCCGCCACCCGATAGCCATTCGAAAATCAGAACCCGCATGAGTGGCTGCTTGCTTTACAATTCTTGGCCGTCGCGTAAAATTTTCCCGTAGCAGCGCGAAAACGATTCGCTTCGTCATCCTTGACTTTATGCTTGTCCGACTGTTTAACGAACTAACCGGTGATCCACGATGGCAACTTTGCTAACCCGATCCGAAGGCGATGTCCTCGTCGCGTATTTTCAGGATGTTCGCATTATTGATGAATCTCGTATTGAATCGCTGGGGCAAGAATTGGTCGCTCTGCTGAACGAAAAATCGAACGATCGAATCATCCTGAATTTCCAAAACGTGGGCTTCATGTCTTCAGCGATGATTGGCAAGCTGATTTCATTCGGAAAAAAATGCCGCGAGAAAAAAGTGGCATTGCGGATCAGCAACATCAGCGAAAACGTCGAGGAAGTTTTCAAACTGATGCGACTGGAAAAAGTGTTCAACATCGATCCGGATGAAGAAACGGCTCTCACCGAATTCAACAAAAAAAGCTGGTTTAAGTGAACAAACCGCTGTAGCTAAAGAAGCCGAACTTCAGCTCTCGTTCATCGATTTTCGAATTCTGGGAAGCAAGGTTCTGCTGGTCGACTATCGAACCGAATCTAGCATTGCGCGAACTTCAGGGTATTGATCGTCCGTATCGCCAACTTCTGTTTTCAGATCGTACAACTGCTGACGCAATTCGGACAGTTTTTCGGCATAGTTCGGATCGTTGATCACGTTGTTCTGTTCGTTCGGATCGCTCTTCAGATCGTATAGCTCCCAATAGGGCGCTGTCGGATCTAGCCCATTCAGGTTGTAATACCATTCGTCGTTCAAGCGTCGACCGTAAAACAGGATCAGTTTGTAGTCCTTTGTGCGGATGCCAAAATGAGCCGGATTGTCGTGGTGCTCCATGTGCATCCAGTAGCGATAGTACGACGCTGTTTTCCAATCCTCAGGCGACTTCCCCTCAAGGTTGGAGACAAAGCTCCGACCTTGAAACGCCAGCTTTTTGGGCAGGTCCTTGATTGCTTCGCTGTTCCCAGCAAGCTCGATTAGCGTGGGAGCAAAGTCGACGTTGTTGATCAGGTCATCGTTCAACGTGCCCGGTTTGAACCGCTCAGGGTAACGAATGATGAACGGCATTCGCAGCGATTCCTCATACATCCATCGCTTGTCAATGTAGTCGTGCTCACCCAGCATGAATCCTTGGTCGGCGGTGTAAACGATGATGGTATTTTCGAGCTCGCCTGTTGATTTTAGGTGCTTGAGCAGTCTGCCGACATTGTCGTCCACGCCTTTGACGGTTCGTAAAAACTTCTTGATGTATCGCTGATAAGCCACCCGAGTGTATTCGTCGTCAGGCAGGTTTTTATCGACGAACATGTGCCGCCCCATGTTGCGCCGTTGGTTCCGTTTAGAAACGCTCGTTCCGTAGGTGGCGGCTCCGATCGGCCCGTGGTTGGCTCGGTTGCGAAGGCTTTCAGGTTCCGGGATCACATCGTTTTCGTAAAGGAAGTCGTACTTTTCCGCGTTTTCGAAGTTGTCATGTGGAGCCTTGAAATGGTGCATCAAAAAGAAAGGTTGGTCTTTCTTCTTGCGATTTTTCAGCCACTTCAGCGAGATATCGGTCACCGCATCGGAGGAATGCTTGTTGACTCGAATTTCATTGTTCGGCCACGGCTTGGGGCCACGAATACGAAACTGAGGATTGTGGTAAAAGCCTTGCCCCGGTAACACGCAGTAGTAGTCGTACGTGGATGGTTCGACCTTCAAGTGCCACTTCCCGATCATGGCCGTTTCGTAACCGGCCTCTTTTACCAAGCGAGGAAGTGTATGACGTTCGGCCGGTAACTCTTGAATTAGCGTGGGAACTCCATTCTTGTGAGAGTATTGCCCTGACATGATCGTCGCGCGGCTGGGAGTGCAAATGCTGTTGGTGCAAAAGCAGTGCGTCAGCCGGACTCCCTCGGCTGCCAAGCGATCGATATTCGGAGTCGGATTCAATCCCGCCAACCGGCCTCCATAGCAGCCGATGCCGGTGGTGGTGTGATCGTCCGACATGATGAACAGGATGTTGGGCTTCTTGACCTCAGTAGACTGGGGCTTTTTCTGAGCATCTTCTGCCGTTGCTGCCGAGGCTGCAAACAAGCAAACAAGTGCGACAACAATCGTTCTGAATCCTCGATCGAGTGAACTTCTTGAACCGGTCAGCATTTTTCTTTACCTGAATTTGGGCGGACAACGAGACAGTATGATAACAATTTCTATCGAGTATTGTTTCGCTATCGATGAAGAATCGTAATAACTGGCTGAGTCTGATCGACGAGCCCTGACATCACGCGGGTGATCGCCAGCGTCTGAAACGAGAAGAACTATAGACCCACCTGGGACTCGATCTGGTCCAGGCCAACCCCGAAAACATGTTGAGCCAATTGGTTCAAGGCATCGCGGTCGCCTTGGAATCGCATCGTTCGATGCACGTGAGTTCCAGATTCGCCAGGGTGTAACGCAAGAGCGGGCCCCATCGTTTCAAGCTCGAAAAATCCGCCGAATTTCTCGCCCGAATCATTCGGCCCGTCGTTATAGCTATTGAGGGCATCGCCACAGAACGGATCTTCCTGGATTTCCCACAAATTGTTCGTGTAACCGTTCGGAGCCGGCGGCAAGCTGAAATCAACCACGGAAAAGATTGCTCGTTGCGCATCCCAACTGCCCATTCGTCCCGTCGTTCGCTGAGGAGAGACGCCTAGCTTGCTGCGCAGGTCGCCATCACCCAAAAAGTAGATCAAACCCGCCGCCTGATCGACTTTTAATCGTTTCTCGTCCAACGCTCCAAAGTAATTGGACTCAACGATCGGCCCAAGTTCGTCATGCGCCCCCGGCTTGAACGGCACGACAATCGTGGCGTCGGGCGAAGGTTTGTTCATGCAGATCACCCAACCAGCAGGCAATCCGGTGTCACGAGCCCAGACGGAATCACCCACGTTCATGAACCCGTTCTGGCTCTCGTGCCCGACAAACTGGATGCCGTCCAGCGGCAAACCAATGCTCTCGCGAACTTCATCCGCCGTCAGCAACACGACTTTGCGATCCATTTGAAGTTCGTAAGTAAAACCGCTCCAGTTGGTCAACGAAGTCCGTTTGCGGAAATCGACACTGCGTTCGTCTTGACCCACGACTTCGAACGGTTCGGTGTCAATGCAAGGTGGAGTTCGCCAATTGGCAAAGTCCATCTCGGCACCGGGATCAAAGAAGACCGAAAACTGTCCTCCTTCTGGAGAGATCCAGATTCGGTCCTCGCCGCCGTAGAGGTTGATCACCGGATCGATCTTTTTGCTGGTGACTGCGTCGTAGTTAATGTATCCGTAGCTATCGCCATCGTCTCCGTTGGAAGTGGACGTCATGATCCTGCCCTGCCACGCCGCAACGCACGCCAGCTTCGATCCGTTACCGTCTGTCAAGACAATCGGATCAGAATGCTTTTGCAGGAATGCAAGATCCATTCCAAAATTGTTTTCATCACTCAATGTTTTTCTTCCTGGTCAAATGGGGTTAATTCACCTTCCGCGTCGTATCTCATTAGCCCAAAGTACAAGAACGCGAACAGAATTATCGGGATCGAGGTGAAAAAGATGGGCTGGAAGTAGCCCGCAATCAGGCCGCCTCCAAACATCACGATCCAAAGCCACCAAGTGTCTCTGACCAAGCCAATGTAGCGTTTCATGAGCGCTTCCGATCCGTGCTGACCGCCTTCATCAAAATCAAAGGCGGATTTGGGAAACAAACAACTAAATCCGAATATTTCGGATTGACCAAGCATCAAGCACTAGCGTTTCACGCGAGCACTATCGCCTGCCATCAGCGCTTCGACTTCTTCCAGCCGCGCCATGGTGGTGTCACCGGCCGTCGTCATCGCAAGTGCGCCATGAGCGGCACCATACTCGACCGCTTTATGAGCGTCACCGGTGGTCAGAAATCCGTAAATCAGACCGGATGCAAAACTGTCGCCCCCGCCCACGCGATCAAAAATCTCTAGGTCTTCGCGATGAGTCGCTTGGTTCAACTGGCCGTCCTGCCAGCACAACGCGCCCCAACTGTTAATGGTCGCCGTTTTGACGGTTCGCAACGTCGTTGCGATCGCCTGGAAGTTTGGGAATTGGCTGGTCGCTTGAGCGATCATTTTTTTGTAGCCTTCGATCGGCAGTTCCTTCATTTGATCGTCCAGACCTTCCACGTGCAAACCAAGACACGCGGTGAAGTCTTCTTCGTTTCCGATCATGACGTCCAC
This sequence comes from uncultured Pirellulaceae bacterium, assembly GCA_937928215.1. GTDB lineage: Bacteria > Planctomycetota > Planctomycetia > Pirellulales > Pirellulaceae > Mariniblastus. Next base: position 135,570 of record CALFWL010000020.1, read on the forward strand.
GTAAGGAGCCAGCGATCGATTTACTTTCTGGCAGTTTTCTTTGCCGCCAAACTCTTTCCACAGACTGCTGCGGAAGTTCAAGTCGTAGGACGTGATCGTGCCGTGCTTTTTGGCTGATTGGAGTGCCTCTGCAATCACGTCGGGCGTGGTCGTTGACAACGCGGCGTAAATTCCACCCGTGTGGAACCAACGCACACCAAGCTCACCAAAAATGTGATCCCAGTCGATGTCGCCCTTCTTCAACTGAGAAGCCGCCGTGTGCCCGCGATCGATCGTGCCCAACGCTGCTCGGATGCCGAAGCCTCGCTCGGTAAAGTTCAAACCGTTCCGAGTTGCTCGGCCGACACCGTCGAAGTCCATCCATTTGCAGTGGCTCATGTCGACGCCGCCGGTCAGGATCAGGTTCTCAAGCAGGTAGCCGACATCGTTCTTCGCAAACGCCGAAACCACGGCTCCTCGCAAGCCAAAGCATCGCCTTAAACCGCGTGCCACGTTGTACTCGCCGCCGCCCTCCCAGACCTCGAAATTTCGAGCGGTTCGTACACGGCCTTCGCCTGGGTCAAGCCGAAGCATGACCTCTCCGAGAGACAAGATATCGAACTGGCATTCGCTGGCGGGTTTGATTTGCATTGGCATGATTCGTGGTCGTCGTCTGAGTCAATATTGGACAATGGATGAATGAATAATGAAACGCGCGTTCGCTCGAACGTTTCAATGGTGGTACAATCTAATCCAAACATCGATTTCCGAAAACTGCCTGATCGTCCCGAGCACCCGGATTGGCAAGAAGTTCTGGCCTCGCAGCGATCCGGTTCTTGGGAACGATTTTGGTTACCCTCAAAGCCTCATTATCCCTTTCAACGGTCACAGATGATCGAGTCCCCAACGTCCCCCGAATTGAGGAAGCTCTGCGATCGGTTGAGCGTGATGACTCCCGCTGCTGAGTCAAAAACCGACGCGGACGCATGGCCCCATGAGAAACTCCGGCTCTGTGCGGAAGCGGGGGTGTATCGCTGGTTTGTTCCAGTGGAAGTTGGCGGCCTTGGCTGGAGCGAATCGGATATCGCGGCTGGATATCTGCAGCTTTCCGCAGCCTGCCTGACGACGACATTCATTCTTACTCAGCAGGTCAGCGCGTTACGTCGTGTTGCGGGTACTCCCAATGAATACCTTCGCGCCGAGGTTTTGCCGAATCTTGTGACGGGCTCCAGCACGGCGACGGTCGCGATTTCTCACCTGACGACCAGCCGGCGGCATCTGGGGAAACCTGTTCTGCACGCACGGTCAACCGTCGGCGGATTCTTGATCGACGGCTACAGTCCGTGGTGTACCGGCGGGTGCGGGGCCGATTGGCTGGTCATGGGAGCCGAACAGGACGATGGTGCTCAGGTTCTGTTCGCGGCTGAGAAAAGTCTGGCGGGAATCAAAGTGGAATCCGGCAACCAGTTGATGGCGTTGACGGCCAGCCAAACCGGTGCCATCAAGTGCGATCAAGTTTTTATCGACGAAAAATTTGTGATCGCCGGCCCCAAAGATGCGGTGCTCTCCAGCGGTAAAGGGGGTGGCACTGGCGGACTGCAAACGTCCACCCTTGCGATTGGGCTGGCGTCTGCCGCGGTCAAGTTTATCGCCAACGAAGCCGAACGACGCGAAGACCTTCGACCAACGCTTGATGCCTTGCAGGGTCAGCTACACGAACTGGAAACGAATCTGCTTGAGCTGGCCAAAGGAGTCGCAGCGGACACGCTCGGTTGCTCCGCTCAGGATTTGCGGGCCTCTGCGAATTCGTTTGTGCTGCGAGCGACTCAGGCCGCTCTGGTTGCCGCCAAGGGAGGCGGTTATGTTCAGGGGCATCCGGTGGAGCGCTGGTGCCGCGAGGCGATGTTTTTTCTGGTCTGGAGCTGCCCGCAGCCAGTGTTGCAATCCAACTTATGCCAGTTTGCAGGAATCGAAAGCTGATCAACAATGTCTGAAGAAAAAACGCTTGTTACTTGGCACGAACAGACGGTAAAACGCCAGCGCGGATGCGTCGTCTGGTTCACCGGCCTCAGTGGTAGCGGCAAAAGCACCGTCGCGAACTGCGTCGATGCCAAACTGCACGAAATGGGAGCCGGCAGCGTTGTGCTTGATGGCGACAACATTCGCCATGGGCTTAACGCCAGCCCGGAACTGCTGTCTCCCGTCCACGGTGACGAATTCGCCAAACGGTTTGGGCTGGGCTTCGGTGCTCAGGACCGAGAAGAGAACATTCGCCGCATCGGTTGCGTTGCGGAAATCTTTTGCTCCAGTGGCATGTTGGCGCTGACCGCTTTCGTCAGTCCCTATCGTGACGATCGAAACCGAGTGCGAAAGACAGTCACTGAGCGTGGCGATAAGATTGACTTTGTGGAAGTATTCGTCGACACACCGATCGAGATCTGCGAACAGCGTGACCCGAAAGGCTTGTACAAGAAGGCGAGAGCCGGAGAGATCAAGGGTTTCACCGGGATCGATGCTCCTTACGAAGCGCCCGACAAGCCTGAGGTCCATCTGGCCGGTGATCAACCTGTCGAAAACCTAGCTGATCAGGTTATCGATTACCTGCGCTCGATTGGGAAGTTGGGGGCAGCGGTAGCGGAATGAGTCGCTGTGATCCGCTTCGTCCATCGGTCGACTTAGCTGCGCCATTGGTCAGCCAAAGACGGTCAGCCAAAGATGCCCGTAAAAAAAGCGGAACCTGATCGGGTTCCGCTTTTGCAGTTTCATGTTTTTCGGCAAGTGCCGTTGGTCGGTTACTTAACCGTTTCCCAGCCGCTGTTGACGGCTGTCGTCCGTTTGACAGGCTTGAACGAGCCTTGGTAAGTCGCTCGTGGAGCCACTTCTTCGGCATCGCGGACATCTTCGGCCACCGTGCGATGGCTGGCGAAGCGAACGGGCGAGTAAGCGAACGGTCGGCGAACGGTCGAATTCGAAATGCGATCCGAAACACTCGCGACCGTTGGCGTTTCGCGATCGGGAACTCGGCGTGCCTGAGCGTGAATCTGGTCAATGACCGGGCGACGCGAGCTTGAACCCTGAGGATTGATGCTGTTCAGAGAAGGCGTAATGTCTGCCGGAGTCGCCGGTGTCGGACTGGCCTGATAACCGCTGCCTGTCGACAAGCCTCCCGATGGAGTCGTGTAAGTCGTGGCAGGTTGAGTCGAATAGGTCGGTGTGCCGTAAGTGACAGCCGGTGTCGGTGCGTAGTTATTTGCCGGAACACCTGTTCCTCCACAAGTTCCCGTTGGGCAACTGTTGCAGTTTCCGGTCGCACAATCGTTGGTGATCGTGGTGACTGGAACCTTGTAGGTTTCAGTGCGATAGACTGGACGATAGGTCGTGTACGGCACCCGCTGACACTGGTAAGTGTAGGTCGTGCAGGGCTTCATGCAGGTGACCGTGCAACCTGTGCAAGGATCCGAGTTCGTTACCGGTCGGTACTGCGTAACAGGAACTTGTTTCCAATCGGTACGGTAAGCAGTGTGCGGAACATAGTTCACGACCACGCGGGAGCATGTCTGCTGGCAGGTCTTCATGCATTGACCGGGTTGCAAACCGTATGCGTTGGGAGCGACTGCGGCCGTCTGAGGTACCCGCGCGCACGTGTTGCAATTGCTGGCGACCGGTTGAACCGGGCGGTTACATCGGCGGCCTCGTAACCAATCCAGCAGCGGGCCCGCTTCCGCGGATTCCGGGATCGATCCCATCAGCGTCACGGCACACATGGCAGCGACAAGCATTTTGTAAGTACGAATCATCTTGGGGTGCTCCAGTATTCTTCATCAATCCGCTGATTGGCACGTTGCTTTGAGCGAATCGTTTCAGTCGAAGTCGCGTGATCGTTGCCAAAGGGCATCACGAACCACTTTCGTGGTCTTTTTGCGACTCCAGCTAAAGTTAGGACAAATTCTGCCCCCGGACAGGTAAAACCTTCGCTTTTCTTAGGGAAAGCAGGATTTGCCATCCGGATTCTAACGGTGACGGAGTCTCTCTCGTGTGCCGAGATTAGCCGGATCGGAGAGAAATCTGGTCGAATCATGCCTCCGGCGTGAAAGCGTGACGATTATGCGGATTGTCCCGCGCGATCGGACCAACAAGGTCGGAAGTGGTACGCAGCGACGTGTGACTTGGTTCACAACTCTCCTGAACAGATTCAAGGCCACCAAGAATCTAAGGCCGCAGGCGCAAGCGTACCAGCAGATCGTCAACTGCCGCTGTGTCTCGGGCAGTCGGCAAGGTTGATGATTCGAACGCTTCGCTCAGTTTCTGCTCTAGCCGGTCAAGCTGGTCGCGATGAAAATCCCAATTGAGATTCGGCAGTTCGATCTTCTCCTCGCGTTTTGCCGCGATCAAGTCAGGAATGAAATTCAAGCCAAGATCCGAGTACATCACCCGCACGTCTGTTTCCACGATCCCAGTGTTCATCAAGTGGATACCGGTCATCAGCACTCGGTAGGCGTACAGCAAGGACTTAGCCTTCTTAGCGGCTTCTTTCTCAAGGAGCTTCCGTCTGCTCGCGTAAAAACCACGATAGTGGTGGTAGTGGTGTTTCGTGATGCATCTTGATGCGATTGGTTTCAACACATCCAAGAACTCTCGTCCGCAGACTACAAGAGGCGAGAATATTTGTTCAAGCACGTAGCCATTGTTCTTTACAAGCAACCGAAAGTACTTGCCGACATCGTGGCTGACAAGATCGACCTCAGTGCCGTTATCAATCGTGCTGTAGTCGATCGTTTCATTGGGCATCGTCAGGCCAACGATCTCTTTCAGCGCAAGCAAATGGCAGCCTCGCAGATCAACGTCGCTGTCTGGCGAAGGAAACCCATAGATGTCAGCACCACTTACGGTGACGAATAGAGGCTTGCAATCCAACGATTCGATAAACATTTTCCAGCGTTTCAGGTTCATTTCTGATTCCTTCCATTCGTACTGCCACACGATATGGCTGCCTTTATCCGGCGACTAAATCCGCTACCAAAACCTTCTGTTGTCGCGTCAATCTTTTTCTCGCGCCATCGTCCGTCTCGCGTCGATCAGAAATTGATCAACCAATTCAAAATCGGGTTGCTCGGGAAGGCTCGTCGACTCAAATGCCCCTTGAAACTTACGGTCCAATTCTAAAGCCTGCTGCCGCACTTCCTCAAAGCTGAACTGACCGTCCCGAACACGCATCAAGTGATCTCGATGGGAGGAAACATCAATCATGATGCCACCTTTGCTCAATGCGCTGATTCCGGAATGCAACAATCGAAGCAAATGCATCGCATGCTTTGTTTTGTAAGTCCCCTTTTTCTCGTACGAGTTCTTCATCCGCCGAAATTGGCTCAGCACGTAACCCGAATAGGTTTTGTATAAGTGCTTGGACAGGAACGCATCTCGAATTTCACGCAGCCGATCAGCGATTGGTGTTGATTCGACCACGACCGGAGTCCAGAGCGTTTCCAGAATGTTTGGGTTCGCTTTCAGAGCGAGTTTCAGAAACTTTTCCAGTTCCCAATACACTTCGTCGTCCACCCCGTCGTTCGATTCGATCTGTTCAGGAATTGTCTTAAGTGACCAGTGGCATCGCGCCGGTGGCAAAAAGATTCCGCGGTGGTCATCATCTGAACTTTCCGTCGATAACCCAAACGCCTTGGAACCAACCTGACAGCGGTAAATAATGTGCTGACGAAAGTCGGTTTCGGTGTCAATAAGCAGGTTTTCGATCTCCTGTCGGCGCAAAATGATTTCATCAAATGTTGCCTCGACGGTAGTGCCATCGGTGAAGCGAACCGTGTAAGCCAGATCGTTGTGGGACGGACATTTGATGATGACACCAACCGAGCCAGGTTTTCTGAATTTCAGAGCCTCCGGAACAGTCGAGCTACCGCTGTCTCCGGGCGTAACCGCCTTGGCAGTCTGTAAAACTACTTGCGTTCCAGCTGGGATCACGAAGTTTCGAGACAACGTCTGAATCGTTTTGCTCTTGCTCACGAGTTAATCTTCGTCCTTTTTCACCATTCGCCAACACCGGTGAATTCGCTTGTTGCGGAAATCTTCCGGGATGGTTTGCTTGCTGATCTCATGGATTGTATCGAAACCAATCAGGTTCGCTTCATCAAATTTGAAACGCCGAAAATTTGTCGAAAAGTAAACGACTCCTGCGGGCGTGAGAATCTGAGCAATCATGTTGAGCATCTCGACATGTCGCTGCTGGACATCCCAATCGTCCTCGGTCCGTTTACTATTTGAGAAAGTGGGCGGATCAACGACGAT
>CALFWL010000021.1 GCA_937928215.1 uncultured Pirellulaceae bacterium
TGGACTCGATCGCCGTTTACATTCAGTTCAATCATTCTCACTGCCTCACTCGAACGTTTCCGCCATGTCGCGAGCATGATAACTACTGCGCACAAACGGTCCGCTGGCGACCTTTTTGAAGCCCATCGATTTTGCCTTTTCACCCAACCAAGCAAATTCCTCGGGTGGAACGTAGCGAACGACAGGCAGGTATCGATCCTGAGCCGGCTGCAAATACTGACCCAATGTCAGAAAATCACAAGCGACGTCTCTCAAATCCGCTAACACTTCCAAGACTTCCTCATAAGTCTCCCCGAGCCCCAGCATCAGTCCACTTTTGGTGCGAACCTTTGAGTTCTGCTGCTTCACTCGTTCCAGTAAGCCCAGCGTCCAACGGTAATCTGACTTCGGACCACGAACGCGGCGATACAGGCGAGGCACCGTTTCGGCATTGTGGTTGAACACCTCCGGAGCGGCCTCGACGACTCGATCCAGCCCCGATTTATTCTTGATAAAGTCCGGCGTCAGCACCTCGACGGAAGCACCCGTCCGTTCTCGAACCGCCAAAACGCATTGATAAAAGTGTTCCGCCCCCCCGTCCGGCAAATCGTCTCGTGTCACCGAAGTGATCACCACATGCTTCAGGCCCAATCGAGCAGAGGCTTCCGCGACGCGAGCTGGCTCGTCCAGCTCCAACGCCTCAGGCTTGCCACGGCCAACGGCACAAAAACCACAGGGGCGAGTGCAAACGTTGCCGAGAATCATAAATGTTGCCGTCTGCTGGCTGTAACACTCGTTTCGATTCGGGCATTTGGCGTTGTCGCAAACGGTTTCCAGCCGCAGTTCCTCAAGCAGCTTCGCCGTGTGGCTGAACGCATTCCCGACAGGAACCTGTCGCTTGAGCCACTTCGGCAGTCGTCGCCTAGCGTCTCCGCCGGTTGGCAACCCGTTCAGATCGTAAACATCAGGGCTGCACCCTCCACCGCCGCACGAACCTCCGGCGGTTGAAGGTGAAGTGTCCGTAATAATTGGCAGGTTGCTCACACGGGTTCCTGAAACATCGTTGGTTTGAGGTGATCATTACCGGAACGGCAACGATCGTTTATGATTGGGAATTCCATTGTACCAAATTATTCAAGCGACCGATGGCGTCAAAAAAGTCCAGCCAGAAGAAATCCGCCAAAGCCAGCCAGAACGCCGGTGCGGCAAAAACGATTTCTGAAAACCGAAAAGCAACCCACAAGTATGAGATCCTTGAGAAGATCGAGTGCGGCATCATGCTGCTCGGACCGGAAGTAAAAAGCCTCCGAGACGGCAAGCTATCGCTCAATGAGGCCTACGTTCGTGTCGAAAACGGCGAACTCTGGCTGATCGGAGCCGACATTGCTCAGTTCAAACAAGCCAGTTTCTGGAATCACCAACCCAAACGTCAACGCAAACTGCTGGTCCACCGACGGGAACTGAAAAAATTGAGCGAACGCGCGTTCGAGAAAGGCCTGACGCTCATTCCCTTGCGAATGTTTTTCAACGCGAGGGGCATCGTGAAAGTGATCGTCGGAGTGGGCCGAGGCAAAAAAGAACACGACAAACGCGAATCCAAGAAAACCGCCGATGCAAAACGACAGATCGGACGTGAAATGCGAGAACGGCGCAGGTAGCTGCGAACCAGACCGATTCCGTTTCGTATTGAATCACACCGTCTCTTTAAGTCACACCCTCTCTTATTGGCGGGCCTCGAGTCACCCACTGCCTCTTCCCTGCTTTGTCACTCACCTGATCGAGCCACCACATCCAAACGACCGTCCGTGCTGATGATCTCCTTCGCGCTCGCTTCACCTTTGGCCACAATGCGTCCATGCTGAAATTGGTCGACATCAAAAAAACGTACACTCAACCGGATGGCACCGCCGTGCCGATCTTGGACGTGCCGTCGTTTGAGATGTCGGCAGGCGAGCAAGTCGCGCTGATCGGGCCCAGCGGATGCGGCAAGACAACGCTGCTTCACTCGATCGCTGGCATCATCAAACCGGACAGCGGAACCGTTACGCTCGACGATGTCGAATTGACTCGCTACACCGAAGCGGCGCGAGACCGTATTCGAGCCGACAAGATTGGCTACGTCTTTCAAACGTTTAACCTGCTGCCAGCATTTTCTGCATTTGAAAATGTGCTGCTGGGGATGTCATTCGGCAAACGCCCGGCATCACGTCAGCGAGCACTGGAATTGCTCGATCAAGTTGGCCTTAGTCACCGCGTCCACAACAAACCCGCCGCGATGTCGGTCGGCGAACAGCAGCGAGTCGCCGTCGCCCGCGCGCTGGCCAACCGCCCTGCCCTGCTGTTGGCCGACGAACCCACTGCCAATATCGACCCGAACAACCAACGTGCCATTGTCCAACTGATCCGCGATCGCTGCCGTGACGAAAACGTTGCCTTGCTGATGGTGACGCACTCGATGGAAGTCGCCAACCAGTTCGACCGAGTCGATCAACTGGCAGAACTCAATCGTGTTGTGGCCGACGCCCGAGCTTCCGCTGCCGCCCCTTCGACCTCCTCGGAGGCAAACGCATGAACGTTCTGAAAATCGCTTGGCGAAGCATCCAACATCGCGGACTCGGCTCCCTGTTAACCGTGGTTTCGATGGCCCTAGGAGTCATGATGGTGGTGGCCGTGCTGACCATTCATGGCGTGGTATCGCAATCTTTCAAGAACAACAACAGCTTTGGCTACAACATTCTGGTGGGTGCTCGTGGCGGTGGCCTGCAACTGACCGTGAATACGGTTTACTACTTGAGCAAACCGGTCGAAAACATCCCCTACGAGTACTACCTAGCGTTTTGCGACGAAGAAACTCGCAAGTACGAACTCCAGCATTCGATCGCCCATGTCGCTCAGCAACACGAGGCGAAAACGCTTGCCCTAGCGATCGCGTCGCAAGGCAACGCGGGGGGCTTGGCGGAGGCGTTAACAAACGAACTGACGAAGGCGTCTTTCGATTATCAACAAGCTGCTTCCACAAAAATAAGCAACGCGGGTTTGTACCGAAGGTATACCGATATTGCAGTGCCGATCTGTCTGGGCGACTACTACGTTGACGAAGAAACCGGAGCCGCTTTTCGATGCGTGGGCACCAAGCCGGATTTCTTTGACAAGCTGGTTCTTGATGTCGACACGGAGGAGAAGTTCTCGTTTTCGCAAGGACGAGCGTTCAAAGAATTCGGTCCTGACCATGGCTTCTACGAATGCGTCGTCGGAGCCGTCGTTGCCAAACGCTGCGGGCTGCAACTGGGTGACGTGCTGCAACCGACTCACGGCGACCCCAACAGCGCCGGAGCTCATATCCACAAACAGGGTTTCACAATCGTTGGCATCGTCGATCGAACGGGGACTCCACACGACCGAGTCGTGTTCCTGAACATGGAAGGGTTCTTCCTGATGGAGGATCACGCCAAACCGGTCGAAGATGATTCGCTGCTGGGTATCAATCAGAACGAAGAGGAAGCAGAAACGGATGCCGACGCCGGACAACACGTAGCAGCAAGCGAAGAGGCAGCGCCCGATGGTTCACTCCGACGCATCCCACTGCCTATCGAGCAACGCGAAGTCACCTCCATTCTGGTTCGAACCTCGCGCGACGACCCGTACGGCACTCTGTCAACCTTTCTCCCTCCCCAAATCAATCAGGGAGATCTGGAAACCGTGCTCGACTGGAGCCCCTATCGACCCGAACGCAGCCAGAAAGCGGCTCAGGCGGTTAATCCGATCGAGCAAATCACGTCGCTCTTCCAAGTCTTTGTCGACCCAGTTCGATGGCTGCTGTTGGGCCTGACGTTGATGATCTGTATCGTGTCGGCGATCAGCATTCTGGTCGGCATTTATAATTCCATGAGCCAACGCACGGGCGAGATCGCGGTCATGCGAGCTCTCGGCGCGGGGCGTTGGAAAGTGATGGCCATCATGCTATGCGAATCCATCTTGCTAGCAGTTGCAGGTGGAGCCCTTGGTTGGTTCGCGGGGCACACGCTCAACGCCGCGTTAGGGCCGATCGTGGAAAACCGCACCGGTGTGTCCCTTGGCTTCTTTGATTTTGCACCCGGAATTCCGCTAGGATATTTGACAAGCGGGCTCAGTTTACCCCAGGCTCTTGCCCGTTTGAGCATCTCGCCCGAACTATTGATCATTCCCGCTTTGGTTCTGGTGGCAATCTTCGTGGGAATTTACCCCGCCATTACGGCTTACCGGACAGACGTTTCAAAATCGCTGGGCAAGTGAGATTTCCTCCCTGGGCATATTCCGTTTTTTGTCACCAGCGACCATAACTACCGACATGGCAGCTTCGACCACCCAATCTCTGCACCCTCGCTCGCGCCCGTGCTCCGTCGCGCCGGTCTGGACAGCCACTTGGAGGTCGTTGGTTGTGGCGTTGTTCCTGTCGATCAGTTTTTCCGCCATTAACTCGCAAACCGTTTTCGCGGGAGCGTGTCCGTTTTGCCAAGCGATCAATTTGACGTTTGCCGAGCAATTGGATTCGAAAGATGTGGCCATTGTTGCTCGACTGCTGAAGCTGCCCAAGCCGGTTTCTGACCCCGACGCCGATCTTCCCAAAGCAGCGATGGAGATCTCAAAAGTTCTCAAGGGAAGCGAATACGTCAAAGAGGGAATGCAGTTCAACGTTGTGGTGGTGGGAACCTATCCAATCGGTCAGGAGTTTCTGGTGATGGGCGTTGACCCTCCTGGAATTTCGTGGACGACTCCCATGAAGGCCAGCGAACGAGTCTTCAAGTACTTGGAAACGATCCAGTCATTGCCGAAATCCGGAGCCGACCGACTCGTTTTTTTTCAAGGCTATTTTGAGGACAAAGAATCGGTCTTGGCTTTCGACGCGTACGATGAATTCGCCAAAGCTCCGTACGAAGATCTGATCGCGCTCAAGGATCGGATGCAAAAGGACAAACTGGTCCAGTGGATCAAAGACCCGGAACTTTCTCACAACCGACGGCGGCTGTACCTGACCATGCTGGGCGTCTGCGGTGGTGCTGACGAAGCGAAAGTCCTGGAGTCATTCATCGAATCGGGTGACCGGCGTCAACAGGCGGGCTTGGACGCGTTGCTGGCCAGCTACCTGACGCTCAAAGGAGCCGACGGACTGCCGTTGATCGTCGATACGTTTTTGAAGAACAAGGAAACCGAGTACGTCGATGTTTTGGCCGCCGTTTCGGCCCTGCGTTTCCACGGAACCGAAGTCGACATCGTTCCTAAAGAAGACATCGTTGCCGCCGTGCGGCACGTGCTTGATCGGCCTCGCATGGCGGACATGGTGATTCCCGACTTGGCTCGCTGGAAAGACTGGTCGGTGATGGAACGGCTGGTGAAAATGTTTAAAGAGACAGACGACGAAACCAACTGGCTGCGAGTCCCCGTCATCACTTACCTGCGGGAATGCCCCAAACCAGAAGCCCAAGCCTATATCGAAGAACTGGCGAAAATCGATCCGGACGCAGTCACGCGAGCCGATTTCTTTTCGCAATCGCTTGATGGTTTTGGCGACGAGGATGACAGCGACGACGACTTGATTGAGGATCAGCAGGCAGACGAAACAGAAAACTCGTCCGAAGGCGAAACACAGGAACAGCTTCCGGAGAAGGTCTCGGCCACGCAAACCAGCGCCAAGCATACTGTTCGCCGTGTTCCCACCGAACCGGTTGACACCAGCGAGATTGCCCAGACTTCAGCCGCGAACTCTTTTGACTCGTCCAGCGTAGCAACCATAGCACCCTCAACGGCCGCCAACCCTTCGCCCGATGCGTTGCCCACCGGTCCAGTCGCTCAATCGATCGCGACTCAACCACCTGCTCCGGTGGCAACGGTGCAGGTGACACGCAAATTAACGCTGTCGATCATATTTGTGCCGATGGCCGTTTCTGGGCTGCTATTTGTCGTTCTCTGGTCAGTCGTTAGCGGCTGGTTCGAACGGTTGATTTTTTAGTTTGTCTTTCCAACTCAGCACCGAAGTCCCACATCGTGCAAAACGAGTCCCAATTCCAGTATCGATCTGTTAGCAAGGCGGCGATCTGCTGCGTCGTGTTTGCCATCCTGAGCGCCTTGTTCTGCTGGCTGTCTCCTGTCTTCGTCTTGCTACCGATCCTCGGTGTCGGCTTTGGTTGGATCGCACTGGCGAACTTAAAACGCTTTCCAGAAGAACTGATCGGCAAAACAGGCTCTAGGATCGGGCTGGCAATTTCGGCGGTTTGCCTGATCGCCTGCCTCGCGACGCACGCTTACGTTTATGCCACGGAAGTTCCGGATGGCTATCAACGAATTTCATTTTCTGATCTCAAACCACGAAAACGCAGCACGCTGCCCTACGGCGAAAAGGCTACCGAAGTGGATGGCGAGAAGGTGTTCCTCAAAGGCTACGTGCGGCCCAGCACGAAGAAGAAGGGATTGAAAAAGTTCATCATGGTGGGCGATTTTGGCGATTGCTGTTTCGGTGGCAGCCCTAAGATCACTGAAATCGTCGCGGTGGATATTCAGATTCCCAAAACAATTGACTACGGGTGGGGCCTGAGAAAAATCGGCGGCACTTTCCGGCTCAACCCCAACACGAAACGGATTCCCGAAAAAGACATCCCTGAAGTGTTCTACGAAATTGAAGCCGACTACGTGAAATAAGACGAAGGCCCTGACGTCGAAGTGAAGCTGACGCGACCTCCAGTCCAGCACCGCTCTCCGCGATTCGTCGTCGCTTGAAAGCGAAACCCACGATATCGAAACCGAAGACCTCATTCCATTGATTGACCACGCGTGACCAGAGTGATCTCAAACCCGCGAACGTGGCTCGGCTTGTTGTTCGCCGCGACGATGGTCGGTTGTTCACCGCAAACTCAATCGGCTCAAACTCAAGCGTCTGCTGTTGATCTAGCTGATAGCGATCAGGCTGAGCAAGACGCCGCACCTGTCAGCCAAGCATCGAAGCTCGAATCGAATCGCAAAAATCCAGATTCAGTGCAAGCCCGTTCGCCCGACACCTCTGGCCTCCCGGACACCCAAACCGAACAAGCGGACTCTTCTGGCGACGATGTCACCAAATTCGTGGGACAGGACGGCCGCGAGCGAATTGTGCCCACCGGGCCTCCTCCGACCGACCGTGATGGACGCTTGGAGCTGACGTTCGATGACCTGAGTTTCGAAATGGAGAAAGGTGATCCATTCGAAAGATCGATGTTGACCGATCGCATCAAAAGCTTTCACGGAGCCGACGTTCGCCTACGAGGCTTCATTCGCCCCAGTTTTCGACAATCGAAAATTGAAAAATTTGTCTTCGTTCGCGACGACAAGGAATGCTGTTTTGGCCCAGGTGCCGCGATCTACGACAACGCACTCGTCAGCCTGAAAAAAGGGACCCAGACGGATTACACCGTCCGTCCGGTCGTGGTTACCGGTCAGCTGCATCTAAAAGAGTACCAAGCGCCCGACGGCATGATTTTGTCGATCTATCGAATCAAAAACGGCAAAATCGAGTAGACATGGCCGCCTCCAACGCCCTTCCTGTGACTCGCTGTCCCGCGTCGCAACTGCTACAATCTGCGGCCACTCAACCGGATCTCAAACAATTAACTTCATCACGCTGGTCCGCACCAGCGAACTATTATGGCGATTTTCGACTGGATCAGTCGGCGGGTCTTCAAATCCGTGCACGGCAACAACCTTGTTTACAACACGTGCTGGGAAGACCCTCGGCTCGACCGAGTCGCTTTGGAACTCGGGCCCGACGACAACGTGCTTGTGATCACGTCGGCCGGCTGCAATGCACTCGACTATTGCTTGAACGGATGCAACCACGTTTACGCAGTCGACATGAACCCCAGACAAAACGCGTTGCTGGACTTGAAAATGTCCGCGATCCGCAATCTGGAGTTCGACGACTTCTTCCAGATGTTCGGTGAGGGTCGCCTGCGCGGAGCAGCTGGGATTTATCAGCGGCATCTTCGAGACGAACTTCCCGCTTGGTCGAAGGCGTTCTGGGACAAGAAAATCAAATGGTTCGACAATCCCAGCAAGACATTTTATTTTCGCGGCACGTCCGGGTCAGTCGCCCGGATGTTAAAAATGTACACCGACAGTGTGATCCGGGTGCGTCCTCATTTGGATGCGTTGCTGGAAGCGGAATCGACCGAAGAGCAGAAAGAGATCTATCATTCGCAACTGCGAGACAAGTTCTGGTCCGGCATGATGAAGTTCGCCATGAACCGAGACACGACCATGTCCATGTTGGGGGTCCCTAAAGCTCAACGCCGCCAGATTGAAAACCAGTACGAAGGCGGCTTGGTCAAGTTCATCCAAGATTGCATGGAAAGCGTATTTGCAAACCTGCCGATCAAGGACAACTATTTCTGGCGAGTCTATCTGAACGGAAAATACACCCGTGATTGCTGCCCCGAGTATTTGAAAGAAGAAAACTTCGAGCGACTGAAAACCGGGCTCGTTGATCGCGTGTCGACTCATACCGATTCGGTACAAGGGTTTTTGGAAAAACACGACGGCACCATTTCTCGCTACATCTTGCTTGACCACATGGATTGGCTCAGCGATCAATATTTCTCGCTGCTCGAATCCGAGTGGCAGGCCATCGTCGACCGAGCGGCGCCCGGGGCACGCCTCATCTGGCGGAGCGGTGGGTTGCGAACCGACTTCATTGATCAGGTTCAAGTCAATCGTGACGGACAGATTCAGAAGATTGCACCGATGCTGAATTATCATCCGCAACTGGCCGAAGAATTGCATCAAAAGGATCGCGTGCACACTTACGGCAGTTTCTACATTGCTGATCTGTCGGCATAATTTTTTGTCTGTAAGTTCCTCTCGCAATCTGACCTATCTCGAAGCGGACCAAACACATGGGCTTTCTGGCCGACATGAAGGTGCTGTACCACATGCTGTTCAAGCCCGTGCGAGGGGATGACCATGCGGCTCGAATGGAAAGCTTCTACGGTGGCCAGGCCGGAGCTTACGATGATTTTCGGCGACGATTGCTCAAAGGTCGTGAGGAACTTTATTCCTCGATTCCCAAGCCCGACCAAGGGGTGTGGGTCGACATGGGCGGAGGAACCGGAGCCAACATTGAGAACCTTGCTGGTGACATCGATCGACTGAAGCAGGTTTACGTCGTCGATCTCTCAGAATCTTTGCTGAAGGTCGCATCGGATCGATTCGAAGAACGCGACTGGTCAAACGCTCAGGCGATTGTCGGCGACGCCACCACCTGGCGCCCCCCCGAAGGCCAAGCTGACGTGGTTACATTTTCTTATTCGTTGACCATGATTCCCGACTGGTTTGCCGCCATTGAAAACGCCAAGGCCATGCTCAAACCGGGCGGAGTCATCGGAGTCGTCGACTTCTACGTCGGACGCAAGTTCCCTCCTGACGGAATGGACAAACAAGGCTGGTTGGCTCGATCCATGTGGCAGCCGTGGTTCGCCACCGACAACGTGTTCCTGTCTCCTGATCACCTGCCGTTTTTGCGACATCATTTCGAACAGGTACAGCTAGAAGAACACCGCAACCGAATGCCCTATGTACCGCTCGTTAAAGCGCCGTACTATTGGTTCATCGGACAAAAATTGCAGTCGGAAGATTGAAGGCGGAACCATGTGGCGATCTCTGCTGCTTGGCAAACTGAGCGTTGCCATTCTCGCATCGCTGGCGATAGGAGCCATCTGCATCAGCCAACCGTGGCGAGTAACCGGCCCACTGAATGAGTCACTCGGGTGGTTCGCCACGGGAGCGTTTTTTCTGGTGCTGGGAATCAGTTTGCTACTGGCGGTTTTCTTGATGTTTCGCAAGCCAAAGTAAGGATGCAGTCATCACGGTCTGTGTGATGCTTCCGCGAATACATTACACGGCATGTGATCACTACTTTGGCTACGCCTCTATTACCTCAGTCGCCCCAGCACTTTCTTGAGTGCGGCGACGAATTGGTCGACCTCGTCCAACGTGTTATATAGATAAAAACTGGCTCGGCAGCTGGACCGGATTTCCAGATGTTGATGCAAGGGCATGGCACAGTGATGACCGGCTCGGATCGCCACGCCTTGCTGATCAAGCAAAATTGACATGTCCTGCGTTGCGACTCCATCGACCACAAAACTGACCAATCCGGAACGACGGTCGGCTGGCGGACCAAGAATTCGCAAGCCTTCGATTTCGGAAAGCTGCTCGTACGCGGCCAGCGTTAATTGACGCTCATGGTCCGCGATGGCATCAAGCCCGATCGCTTCCAGATACTCGATCGCCGAGTTCAGTCCAATCGCTTCTACAATCGGCGGAGTCCCCGCTTCAAATCGAGCCGGCAGCTCGCCCCAGGTGAATCCATCGGTGGTGACTTGATCAATCATTCCGCCCCCACCCATATAAGGCGGAGTCTTCTCCAGAATCTCTTGTCTTCCCCACAAGACACCAATCCCCGACGGGCCACACATCTTGTGACCGCTGAAGACCACGAAATCGGCTCCCCAAGCCTGAACATCGGTCGTTTCATGAGGTGAATGCTGAGCCGCATCGATCAGCGTTTTCGCTCCAACGGCATGAGCCATTTCAGTCAACTGTGCGACTGACGTGATCGTTCCCAAAACATTTGATACAGCAGTGAAAGCGAACATTTTCGTCCGCTCGTTCAACTTCGACTGCACATCGTCCAGATCAAGCTCTCCATCGGACGTGATTCCAGCAAACCGGACCTTCGCGCCGACTCGCTGAGCCAGCTGTTGCCATGGAACGATGTTCGAGTGGTGTTCAAAAATCGTCAGCAGAATTTCATCACCCTCGCCCACGTTCTCAACACCCCACGACCCCGCCACGGTATTGATCGCCGCCGTGGTGCCCGCCGTGAGGATCACTTCGTTGTTGTGAGGAGCATTGATAAACCTCTGCACGGCCGACCTCGCCGTTTCGAATTGCTCGGACGACTGTTCACTCAGCCAGTGGATTCCGCGATGCACGTTGGCGTACGTGCGGCGATAAGAATCAGACATCGCGTCGATCACGACGCTCGGATGCTGAGTCGACGCTCCGTTGTC
>CALFWL010000022.1 GCA_937928215.1 uncultured Pirellulaceae bacterium
CAGTCGTTGCGTGCCAACCCTCGCGACTCCAATGCGTACTACAATCTTGCTGCCAGCTACTATTCGATGGGTAAGCAATCGAACAACAGCAAGTGGCTACAGTCGGCCGAGCAATTGTACCGACAAGCGATTTCGCTGAACAATCAGCACGTTGATGCTCACCGTGGCCTGTCGGCGTTGCTGATCGAAACAGGACGAGAGAGATTCGCATTTGATTTATTGAACGATTGGAAGGCTCGATATCCTAACTCGGCTCAGCCGGTCATCGAACTGGCGAGAGTTTACCAGGAATACGGCGACAACCTGCGAGCCACCGACCTGCTGGCCGACGCACTGCGGATCGATGCCGGGAATGTTCGCGCCCTCAAGGCGATGGGCCATGTGCGTGAAGTCCAAGGCCAAACCGAACTGGCATTGGAAAACTATCTTCGCGTCCTTCAACTGGAACCCCAGCAGACCGAGGTCGCTCAACGCGTCGCCTCGCTTCAGAACCGATTGGCCCAAGCCGGATCAGCAAATGCTTTCGGGGGCAACACCCCCGCTCGGTATGGGGCAGCCAATCCCTATCTACCGCGCTAGCCCCACGTCATCCAACCGATTCTCTCAAAATGGCCTCTAGGCAAAATCGGCCCTTGGCTGCATTTCACCCATGAAACGCCCGATCGGATTCTGAGCGTCCGACCGTTTCCGGGTTCAGATTTGGACCTTGCTGGCTGCGGCATTTTTTCGCTCCGCGACAACTCAGGGGTTCATGGTCTGTTTTGGCTCGCTTTTGATGGCTTAAACGTTATCGGGGCGACTCATTCCGTTTTCCTTGCTGACAGAATCTCAGCAGCCACTTTTCACGATTTGCACTCGCGTTTAAACTGCTGAGCTTGAAATTCCGTAGGCGTTCTGACGCCAACTGCGGCACGATGAATTTTCCACTAACGGTCCGGAAGCCCCATGTCCACTTTGACCAGCGCCTCTCGCGTTTTCAACTTTTCTGCTGGCCCGGCGACTTTGCCTCTGACTGTGTTGGAGCAGATTCAGGCTGAGATGCTCTCGCTGCCCGGTGTTGGCAGTAGCGTCTTGGAGATCAGCCACCGTAGCAAAGATTTTGACACGATCCTTGAAGACGCAGTGGCTCGCATCACTCAAGTGTTGAATGTTCCGGACTCACACGAAGTCCTTTTCATTCAAGGTGGCGGCGCTCTTCAGAACATCATGGTGCCTGCCAATCTGATCACGGAACCATCGCAGACGGCGGACTACATCCAAACCGGTTCTTGGGGCAAGAAAAGTGCGGGCGAGGTTCACAACTATGGCCAGCTGAACGTGGCTTACGACGCCAAGGAGTCCAACTATGACCGCATTCCCAGCCAGGAACAATTAAAGCTAACCTCCGACGCCGCCTATGTTCATCTGACCTCGAATGAAACCATTCAGGGAGTCCAGTTCCATCAACTGCCCGACACCAACGGCGTTCCGATTGTCGCCGATAAGTCGTCAGACTTTTTGGGTGAGCCTATCAATGTTGCCGACTACGGTTTGATCTACGCATGTGCTCAGAAAAACGCGGGCGTTGCCGGAGTCACCATCGTGGTGATGGCCAAAGATTTGGTCAAACGATCGGCTGCTAAAATGCCCAGCTATCTGAGCTACGCCAAACACTCTGAAGGTGGCTCTCGTTTCAACACACCGTGCTCGTTTGGAATTTATGTCACTGGCCTGGTTTGCAAATGGTTGCAGGACGACATCGGCGGGCTGGAGAAAATGGCCGCCATCAACAAAGCCAAAGCGAAAATGCTGTATGAAGTAATCGACGGAAGTGCTGGTTTTTACATTGGTCATGCTCAGCCTGCGGATCGCTCGACCATGAACGTCACCTTCAAGATGACAACTCCCGAGTTAGATTCGAAGTTTGTCACCGATGCCGCCAAGGCTGGCATGACAACACTCAAGGGTCACCGCAGTGTGGGTGGCATTCGAGCTTCAATCTACAACGCGATGCCGGTCGAAGGCGTCGAAACGCTGGCCTCATTCATGAAAGATTTTGCCGTACAGCACGGATAATTCTTTCTTCTTTCAGACAATGCATTTTGAATTGTCTCAATCGAAACGCGGATGCATCTGACCAACTTAGGCCTGATGCGCAACTGACGTACATCTTCCATTATTAAAAATCAGGACACTATCATGCCACGCATTATCGTGCTGGACGACATCGCCGAAGAAGGTTTGGCAAAGCTTGAAGCCGCCGAAGGAATCGAATTCGATGTGAAAACCGGGCTCTCGGGAGATGAACTTCGTGAAACGTTGGCTCAGTACGATGGAGCCGTCTGCCGCAGTGGCGTGAAGATCACAGCCGAGTCGCTCGAAGGCAACAAGCAGCTTAAAGCAATCGTTCGCGCGGGCGTCGGCACCGACAACATCGACAAAACCGCTGCCACACGACGCGGGATTGTCGTGATGAACACCCCGGACGGTAACACCGTCAGCACGGCCGAACACGCGATCGCTCTGATGCTAGGCCTGTCACGTAACGTCGGTCCAGCCTACGAAAGCCTGAAGTCCGGCAAGTGGGATCGCAAGAAGTTTAAAGGTTCACAGCTTTCGGGCAAAACGCTGGGCGTTGTTGGGCTGGGTCGGATCGGTTTGGAAGTTGCTCGTCGAGCCAAAGCGTTCGACATGGATGTGGTCGGTTACGACCCTTTCATGCCCAAAGAACGCGCAGCTGAGTTGGGAATCAAGAAGTTCGACACCGTGACCGAGCTGTTGCCCATCGTCGATTACATCACCGTTCACACGCCGCTGACTCCTGAAACGACAGGCCTGATTGGCGAAGCCGAAGTCAAGCAGATGAAAAAAGGGGCGCGTCTGATCAATTGTGCTCGCGGTGGAATTTACGATGAAGCGGCATTGCTGGGGGGATTGGAATCCGGGCACTTGGGCGGAGTCGCGCTGGACGTGTATCCCAACGAACCATGCACCGACAGCCCTCTCTTTCAACGAGCGGACACGTTATGCACGCCTCATTTGGGAGCCAGCACGGAGGAAGCTCAGATCGAAGTCGCTGTTGAAGGCGTCGATCTGTTGATCAACTTTCTGACCACGGGCGAGATCCGCAGTGCCGTCAATACTTTCTCGCTCGATCCGGCAACGCTCAAATCACTGGGCGGCTATTTGGATGTCGCGTTTCGGCTTGGCAAGCTGATGGGGCAGTGGCATGGCCGTGCAATCACTGGCTGCGACTTGGAATTCTCGGGAGAGATCTCAGGCAAAGATACGCGGGTGCTCGTCTCTGCTTTCTGCGCCGGTTTGATCGGTGACATCATCGAAGACGCCAGCATCGTCAATGCGGAGGTGCTGTGCCGCGAGCGTGGCATCGAAATCAGTCGTACCGAATCTGGTGACCACGGTGCATTCAGCAGTATCATCAACGCGACCGTCCGAGGCGAAGGCAAGGAAGTCCAAGCCGCTGGAACGGTTTTTGGCAGAAACATGCCGCGATTGGTCCGATTGGGCGATTACCGAACCGAAGCGTTTATGGACGGAACACTGCTGGTGTTTACTCACACGGACATTCCCGGCATCATCGGCTACGTGGGCAACGTGCTGGCCGAAGAGAAAGTCAACATCGCTCAGATGGCCGTCGGTCGAGCGGGAGCTGCGGGTGGCCCTGCGATTGGCGTCTTGAATCTGGACAACACTCCTTCGGAGGCAGCGTTGGCTCGCGTCAGCGAGCACGCTTCGGTCGAGGAAGCTCGCTTGATTCACTTGCCACCTGTCGGCGAACTTCCCGAGTGGATGGGCTAGGGCTTGCGAATCAATAAGCACTCGCCAATCAATAAGTTGCCGGATGAACCTGATTCAACGCCGATTTTACTCGAGCGACATGAAACCAAATCGGGTGGTTGATTGTGGAGCGTGGAGCCAGTCCTTCGACGAACCAAGCGAGGACGGGGATAGGTTTCGCGAGGGAGTTTACGGGAATTTGTGAGAAAATACTCCGATTACAAAGAGCATTCGGAACAAGCTCAATTGGTTGATTTACCGTCCCACAACATCCGATTTCGATTACGAGGGTGATTCGCGTCCTGCGTATCACTCCGCCTAGGCCGGGGCATCGGGCCTCCCACCATCGACTCCGATGTCCGGCTACCTGCCTGTAATTTTCCCACCTCGTTAACGAAAGCTCAGCAGAACCGCTGCCTTTTCGTTCGCATTTTTTCTCAAGGAGGAGAACGATGCGCGCCCACCTTCGCTCGAAGTCCAGTTGCCCAGCCCGATCGGCAATCAAAGGGATTGCAATACTGCTAATACTGACGACGGTCAGCGCAAGTCGAGTCGAATGCCTCGGGGACACGATTTCGTTCGACTCCAGTGTCTGGGATCACAACGATGGCAACGGATCAAGTGTTTCGTGGACCGACGGACAATTCTTGGGGATCACGCCCATCGGAACCGAACAGCTGACAATCACATCCACTCAAGTCGGCACCGGAACCTACACGGCTGATCATTTCCGTCGCATCGACGAAACCTTTTTCACAGGATTTGCGTTTCAGCTTGATCCCGGAACCACGGTCAATACAACTTCGTTCGACAATTACGCTCGGTACGATTTCGAGTTCTCGTTCCCTGTGCAATTGGACAGCTTCACGTTGACCGATGTTGATCGGCTGGATGGAGCTTGGTACGACGTCATCGCGGCCGAGGGCTTTGCCACTCAGACGCCAGGTACGGTCGGGAGCGGTTTCGCTGCCAATTACAGCTTTGAACCAAATACGAATATGGAAACGTTTTCTCAATTCGGTCTACTCGGGGCTCGCCCCACCGCAACCAGTGGCAACGTACTGAATACCCCCGAAAACGATGTGACGTTCAACTTTACGCAAGCCATCCAGTCGTTCAGCATTTATCATTGGAACGATAACGCCACCGACTCGACCGCCACCACGCAAACCATCGGAATTCGCGGCAATGAGTTCGAGATATCTGTGTTTGGCACCGCCGTTCCGGAACCGGGCAGCGTCAGTCTGCTGGTTGCCATGACTGCGTTGGCTGCGATTCGGCGTCGCCGGATTATTTAAGCCCGCACGATCCGATCGATTTGGAGTTTTTGATTCGGGTTGTGACGGTCGTGCAAGTCACTTCGTCGACAGATTTAGACGAGTCAACTAGTCTGGGCATTCAACAAGGTGGCGGGAGGAATCGTTCTCACGTCGTCTGGACCCCAACGAATTTAATGACTCCTCCTGAATGAATCTTCTGATTGCTTTCGTGATCTTGCTGTGCCTTGGTATCGGTGAAGTTCGCGATCCCGAATTTGCTTTGCATCTGGGCGAGCGACTGACGTTGCTGACGCTGGTTGCGTTGCTGGTCCCCGGAGCGGCGCTCGTTCAAACGGCCATCATCGGTCGCCGGGTTCGCAATCAGACAATTGATGAAATGTCTCGCCAGCGGATCCTCAACCGACTTTCGGTTTCGCACAGCGCCGTTTGGTTGGCGGCCAGTCTCGCGATCGTGTGGGGCATTCGCTGGCCGGACATCGTGCGAGTGAACTGGCAGTGTGACCGCTGGCCCTTGCTGGACGACCTGTTGATTCTGGCTCCGATTTTGTTGTCGTTGTTTTTCTCTTGGGCGATTTTCTACGATGTAAAGCGTCTACTCGACCGGAACGCTGCCGGCACAACGCAAACACAAAACGCGACACAAAACTGCTTTGGCTTGCATCTGGCCGAACGCCTTCAATTCGTTGGCCTTCGCTTTCGAGTCTACGTCCTGATGGTTTTGCTCCCAATTTTGGCAACTTTGCTGGCTCGCGACGCCGCGAGTCTCGCTGAGCAGCTGCCCGAAATCTGGCGGATTACGGCTTTTATCTCGGGAAGCGTTCTGATCTTGGCATTGTTTCCGCTGTTGATGTTGATCGCGTGGAAACATGGGCCAATCGAGGACGTGGTGCTTCGTCTGAAGCTCCTAGATTCTTGCCGACGTTTGAAACTGGGTGTGAGGACGATCCGAGCTTGGCACACCGGAGGCCAGATCATCAACGCCGTCGTTGCCGGAGTGATCCCCGGATTGCGAGTCATCGTGATCTCGGACGCCATGCTTGGTTACTTCCCGCAGCGAGAACTGCTGGCCGTCGTGCGGCACGAAGCAGGACATATTCGCATGAGCCACATGCCAATCCGGATGTTCTTTTTGTTGTTCCCTTTGATTCTGGCAGCGATCGACCAAACCAACGGTGCCATGGTTGCAAATTTCGTCACGACACAATTCGAGCTTCTCAGCCTAACGTCGACTCACGCCGTCCTTGCTTCTGCGATCGTCTACCTGCTTTACTTGTTGGCAACATTGACCTGGCTCTCCCACCAGATGGAGTTTGAAGCGGATTGGTTTTCCGTGATGTCCGAGCAAACGAATGACGACGCTCGAAACGACGTCGAGCAACAAGCAGATGCTCTGTTGGCAGAACATGACAGCATGACCTTAGCGATCGCTCGGTTGGCCGCTCATTCGCCCGAGCAGTTCGAACGCCGCACGCTGATGCATCCCAGTCTCAAGGAACGAATGCAACGCACGGCACGATTGGCCGAGCATCGCATTTCAGCTCGCCAGTTGGCCTCGGTCACGTCACGCCGTTCATCGTTGGTGCGAATCGTGGTCGTCGCCGCTGTGTGTGCGTTTATTCTGCGATCTGTGTTTTTCTGTTTGTGATCGACGCCAAACGAAGACACGCCTACATCCGGGAACTCCTTCATCGTTTTCACTCATGAGCTCTTGGAGATCACGCGATAAGCAATCGCTCCAGCGGAAAAAGTGATAACCGTCCCCAACAGCTGCCATGGATTAAAAGCCGCCAACGTGACGGCAGAAACCAACGTCCCGAAAAGATAGAACGCTGGAATCAAATCTGTTGGATGCCATTGACGCCCGTTGCGTAGCGAAGGCAAAAACAGGCAGGCGATCGAGCACGCGGCGCACAGCGACAACGTCAGTCCAAGGTAAGACAGCAAGCCTTGCAGCGTGGTGGCCAACACCAAAATCACCGCCAAGGCGACTTGCAGCAGCGTAGCCGCGCGAGGGCTTTCAATTTGTTGATGGTCAAAACGAAGTCGATCGGGCAGAAATCCATCGTCCGCCATTTTTGCGTAAACTCTTGGAGCCGCCATCATCATGCTGAACACCGATGTCACTAGGCACGCAACAATCGTCCAACGCACAAATGTCTCGAACAGGTGACCACCAATCGATCGAGCCGTGATCGCGGCGATGTCTGGTCTGCCAACGATGGACTCAGGCGAATTTGCGAACACGAAAACCGAGTTCAACAGAAGATACAGAATCACAACAGCGCCGGTGGCAATCATCATCGATCGCGGCACAACCCGTTTCGCGTTGTCAACTTCACCTGCTAGATAGACAGCAGCATTGAACCCGGAGTAGCTTAACGAAATCCAAACGAGGCTGCTCGCGAACGCCGCAAACAGCGCCCAACCCGTCGGCTGCGTCAAAGTTGAACCAACGGCGGTCGCCGCGTCGATCGGAAAATTTGTCGCCGCGAAGGCAAGAATCGCGATCAACAGCACCAACTTCAGCACGACGATCGTGTTCTGAAGAATCGCCCCAGCTCGGGGACGGAAACCGTGAAATACTCCGGCAAGCACGACCGACAGAATCGCGATCGCTCCGTTGGGCAACCAATCGGGCCGCCTGTCATCGGGCATCGCATACTCTTCCAGCGTAGTGGCCGCAAACGCAATGGCTCCGCTGAATCCCGCGATCAACGATACCCAACCGGCAATGAAACCCAGCATCGGGTGAGCGGCTCTGGATAGGAAAAGATACTCGCCGCCCGATTCGGGGATCGCCTTGATCAATTGGCCGTAGCTATAGGCGCCCGCCAACGCGATCACACCCGCAATGCACCACGCCCACACGACCAGAGAGGACGAACCGAGAGATTGGAGCGTGAAGCCTGATGTCGTGAACACACCGGCACCAATCATGTTGGCGACGACCAGAAAGGTCAGCGTCCAGAATCCTGGATGAGTGGAATTTTGCATTTTGCTTCACCGGCTCACTCGAAACAGAACGGCTGCCAATCAAATTCTTGCTTCTTCAATATCAACTTTTGAGCGAGTGATTTGTGACTGTCAAAAGTTCGAGCTGGGAAAAAAAGCAATCCATCGAGCTGGCACAAAGCACTTGGTGAAACACGAGTACGTCGTACCACCGTCGGCATAAGCAGCGTTCCAAATCACTACTAGGCCCGTCACAGCCAGTAACAGTCCAATCGTGACGTAGCTTTCGATGGCCGCCGGCGACGGCATTCTAATCGACATAACCAACAAAACCATCGTTCGAACCAATGGAATTTGCGGGTAAGAATTTTTCAGGACGGCCTCCGCTTTTTCGGCGAGCCACATTCTATCGTACCTGTCTTCTTTTCTTCGCACGCACGTTTGCAACCTGTCACTCAAGTCAGAAAAATTATGCTTAGTACAACTCCGTTTACCGATCAAGTTATCAGCGCGGTCATTCACAATCCTCACGTGAATCCCAATACGATGCATATCGAGACCCGTGGCGACGATGTCACCATCAAGGGCACGGCCCAGACGTTCTTCGAAAAGCAAATGGCTCAGGAAGCAATCCGCAGCATTGACCGCGTGAACGTGATCGACAACTGCTTAGAGGTCGTTTGGAACTGACACGATGGACAAATACATCTCTGACAACATCAGCCGGCACCCGCAGCGACTACGATCGATGGAATTTGTCGAGGAATCCATCCAGACCGAAGTCCGGGAAATCAAACAACGTCAGCGAGAAGAACGCATCCGCAGCTTGACCGATGTATCCCTGATGCTGTTGATGATCCTAGTTACGGTACTCGCGTGGATGTGGCTGATGTAGAGCGACTGGCCGCCGTATGAACTTGGAAAGTCTCAACAGAAAAGAAGCCTCAACAGTCCGACTGCCGAGGCTTTTCTCGTGTCCAAGTAAAATCCAAAAAATTCGGATACCGCTGGAAACAATTACTGAACGGGCACGGTTTCGACCGGAGCCGCCGGTTGAACGGGTGTCGTTGGTACAGTTACGCCCAGCATGGGAGCGAACTTTGCAGCCAACTCCTCCAGCCCTTTCGGGTGAGGAATCGTGACGTCGACTTCGTTGCCTTCGCGATTGGCTTTCAACGCATTCATGATCTGGTCCAGTACGGCACTGGCTTCAGGGTCTTGCTGTTGAATGCCTTGCAACTGCATGCCTCCCATCATTTTCCCCATGCCAAGCAACGCATCCAAACCACCCTGAAGTTCTTTCGCTTGTTTCTCATCAACTCCCGTCGCCTGCAACGTCAGCAGATGTTCGTTCGAAAAATCAATTCCCAAACGCAGGTTCTTCATGTTATCAATCAGATCAACATAGCCCGTGACCATTGCTTCTTGGCCAGAACCTTTGACCTGAGCCTTAACCGATTCGACAACTTCGTTGATCAAGTCGGACGCGGCTTCCAAATCGATCGCTAGGCGAATCGAGTCATCCCCCGTCATGGACCACGCTTCCTGCAATCCCTGACTCAGCACGTCGCGGTTGGCCAGATAGGCGTAAGACTCGGTTGAGACTTCGATGGTGGTCTCGTCGACGCGATGCATCAACAGATTCTCGGGCGTGCCGCTGTCATCCTTAGGACGATAAAATGTCTTACCATTGCGTTCCACCTTGCCGCCTGACTCGGATTCCGCTTTGGCCAACATTTTGCCCGCCGCGTCGCTGTCCTCGAACTGCATTCGCGCGTAAAAATCGACTGGCATCTTCCCGTCCGCCAACGCTTGCGCATCGTCAATGCTCTTGGGAGCCGTCATCGCACCGACTACTCGAACCAGCTTGCTGGGATCAGGTTTGGCGTCATCCTGCTGAGCGACCTTCTCCAATTGGGCGTCAACGCCCAACGTCGATGCGAGTTCTGACTTCTTCAACTTGGTGAAATTGATATCAAACATCACAGCCGACCGCTGACCATCACCAATGCTTTGAGCATTCGTTTCGAAACAAAAAGAAACGGCCACTGCAAATGCAGCCAAGACCGTCAAAACTGAAACACGCATCGCTCTCTCCATAAAATTAAATGACAAGCGTCCGTGGAAAACAGTCGCTTCGTTTGTGTCGATTCGGTCTTGACAATCGTACCCAAAAGCGAACGATCGCCTACCCGGCAGCCAACTGTTGTTTGATGAAATCGGATGCCTGTTGCAAAGCCACTGGAATGTTTTCCGGCTGTTTCCCGCCTGCCTGAGCCAAGTCCGGCTTCCCGCCGCCACCGCCGCCCACCGCAGGAGCCACCTGCTTGACCCAACTGCCGGCACTCAAGCCTCGGTCAACCAGATCTCTGCTCAGCCCCGCAACAAGGACGACTTTTCCCTCGCCCTCACTATTGGCCAGAAAGATCGCCAATGGACCGGCAGCCGGTTTCTTGCGACATTGATCGATCAACTGTTTCATCATGTTCACGTTACCTGCCTCAAGCTGATGAACGATCACCGTCGCTCCAGCAACGGACTCGCCCGACGCAAGCAATTCATCAGGCTCGATCGTTTTAACATTTGCCTGCTGTTGAATCTGCTGTTCGAGCGAACCAACGTCTGCCTGCAATGTCGAGACTCGATCCATCACGCCTGCGACCGCAACATTCAGCGTCACCGCCGCGGCCCGCATTACGTCACGAACCTGAAGATAGTTCGAATCGTCCATTCCGGTCTTGGGCTTTTCCTGTTTCGATGTGGCGACTTTTCCCGAAACTTTTCCTGACGAAAGTTGCTTTTTCA
>CALFWL010000023.1 GCA_937928215.1 uncultured Pirellulaceae bacterium
GCACTTGCCCGCCGCCAACGAGTCCGCGTTGGGACAATTGTTTCAGATGCTGATGCTCGCCACCGTGCTCGAAGGCCGTTTGATGGGAATCAACCCTTACGGTCAGCCGGGCGTCGAAA
Organism: uncultured Pirellulaceae bacterium; assembly: GCA_937928215.1. Taxonomy (GTDB): domain Bacteria; phylum Planctomycetota; class Planctomycetia; order Pirellulales; family Pirellulaceae; genus Mariniblastus. Next base: position 120 of record CALFWL010000023.1, read on the forward strand.
AATACAAAATCAACATGAACCGAATTTTGCGAGAAGGCTAATCCACCCAACAAAATGAACGCGGATCATTGAAGCATTGGTGAAGCAACTCCAAACATCTTAACACGATGACTCGAACCTATGGCAATCAAACTTACGTGGCTCGGTCACGCGACTTGGTCAATTGAAACCGACTCCGGCGTGATCCTGTTGGATCCGTTTCTGAACGACAACCCATCGGCGACCGCGAAAGCCGACGAGGTCAAAGCGGATCTTATCTTGGTGTCACACGGGCACGGAGATCATATTTCTGACGCAGCCGAAATCGCCAACCGAATTGGCGTCGACATCATCACGAACTACGAAATTGCTGGATGGCTGGAAAAAAACCAAGGCGTCAAGAGTACGATTGGGATGAACATCGGCGGTTCCGTTCAGACGAAATTTGGCAAGATCAAGATGACGCCTGCTTTGCATAGCAGTGGGCTCCCAGACGGGGCGTACGGTGGGTGCCCAGCCGGTTTCGTTTTGACGCTGCCGGATGCAGGAGGCGAAGTAACGATCTACTTCGCTTGTGACACGGGGTTGTTTTCGGACATGGGTTTGATCGGAGATTCAGGAATCGATGTAGCGGTGTTGCCAATCGGTGACCTGTTCACGATGGGCGTGGAAGACAGCGTGGCCGCCACCAACCTGATCAATCCGAATATTGTTTTGCCGAGCCACTACAACACTTGGCCGCCGATCGAGCAGAATGCTGAACAGTGGTCCGAGCGGATTCGTAGCAAAACGAAGGCAAAGCCCGAGGTGCTGTCGCCGGGAGAAACATTCACGATCTAGCGTAGGCCGATCCGTCCGCACCACATTCGGGAGGGTAAGGCTCCGTCCGCACCACATTCGGGAGGGTAAGGCTCCGTCCGCACCACATTCGAGAGGGTAAGGCTCCGCCCTAACCACAACCGACCAATAAACGCTCACCGAGAAAAGGTTCGGACGGAGCCTCCCCCTCCCAATCAACACACTCCCAATCAACTCCCTCTCGATTGACCTATCTGCCAATCAACGTATCTCCCTAGCATCGCCGCACCAGTAAAAAACATTTTCCTCAACCGACAAACAACATTCATTTCGACACTGATCCAACGAGCCAATTCATGCCCGCAAAATCATTCTGTGTCCTCTGGGCTTTTCTCTGTTTCTTCAGCGGTTTTTCCTCGCTATTGGCTCAGGAAATTCGGTGGAAGTTTTCGGTCGGTGATCAGTTCGTAATCGCGCAGCAGCAAACGACAAACATTGATACGCTCGTCGAAAAACGGAAATCCAGCATCGACTCCTCCGTTACGCTGCGGGCAAACTGGAAAGTTACTGCTGTTGATGACAGTGCGGTCGCGACCATCGAGCAAACCATTGACTCGATCAAAATCACGGTCAACAACCCTGCCGACAATACAAAGTCCGTGGCGATCGACACCGCCAGCCAGCAGAAACCTGCCAAGAATTCACGCGACTTGCAGAAACAACTGAAGCCCTTGATGGGCATGACGTTCATCTTAATGATGAACGATCGCGGCGAAGTGATTGACGTGTCAGTGCCGGAAAAAACTCAGCAGCTTCTCAACGCAATTCCGGCTGAATCCCGACTGAACCAATCTGGAAACGCAAGGCTCCGCCCGCACCTCAGTTTGAAAGCGCTGCTTGACCCGGTCAAGTTAACGGGACAAATCCGAAACGCCACGTTGGCATTGCCAGAGCGAGACTTGCCAGAGGGGCAATCGGTCGAGATTCTCCCGTCACAAAATTCTGCCACGGCAGTCGCTGCTCCTCTCGGGAAAAGAAAAATGACCTACAATGGTCAACGATCGGTCGATGGGCACCAAGCAGATATCTTCTCGCTTTCAACAACTGAGAAATTTGACGCGGCCGACGCAAAATCCGACAGCGATGTTCAGATGACCGGTCGGCCTGACGTTGCAGCGTTTGAGTGGAATGGCAAAATGGTGTTTGATCGCGATGCGGGACATTGCATGTCGTGCAAGCAACAAACCACAATCGCCACAGCCCGGTCGTATCGTGACATGGAGATGTCAACCAACGTGGTCGTCAAAACAGTATTCCAACTGCAAAGAAAGTAGGCTCGATGCCCGAATTTGAAACCGTAGCGAAGGTCGGTGATATTCCTGATGGAAAAGGGGCTGCGTTTGAGGTCAACGGGCGAGTCGTTGCGGTTTTCAACGACGCAGGCACTTACCGAGCGATCGATGACATGTGCCCTCACATGGGCGCGTCGTTGTCGACTGGGTTCTTGGAGTCGTCCGAGGTCACTTGCCCGTGGCACGGCTGGCGTTTTGACACTCGGACAGGCGCGTGGTGTGACAACCCGACGCTGAAAGTCGACACGTTTGAGGTAAAAGTAGCGGGTGAAGAGATTCAGGTCAAAGTTTTCGAGCAAGACACTTCCGTTGACTCCGCCGATGTCGCGGCGACTCGTAAACAAGACGAATGCCAGAACGATTGCGGCAAAACATCTCATGAGGAAACCAATGAGTAAGTCATCTGAGGTTTCCATTCGAGGGTTCCAATCGCTCATTCGCGACATGTATTTTGAAAAGGATGTCGCCCGAGGAATCCCAGGAACGTTCATGTGGCTAATGGAAGAAGTGGGCGAACTTTCCACCGCCTTACGAGAAACAAGCCGACTGGATCCGCAGGCAGATCCGAAAGCGTACGAAGCCAAACGACAGAATTTGAAACTGGAGTTCGCCGATGTACTCGCTTGGCTGACCACCATTGCCAATGTGGCGGAAATCGATCTGGACGCTGCAATCATGGAGAAATACGGCTCAGGCTGCCCAGGTTGTCAGCAGTTTGCCTGCATTTGTGACGATGCCGAAAAACCGTGACTCCAATTTTCAGCTGACAACTTCGTTGACACTTCCGTCCAGTGATTCATTAGCGACCGGATTTAACACTCAACTCATGACTTCGTTTCTACTTCCATCTCGCGCGACCTTTTTTGCGATGCTCTTCACGTTGCTTGCAACGATTTGCACCCAACCGGTTTGTGCGAAAACGGAGCATGGGGTGACCGGCAGCGAAATCGAGATCGGTTTCGCCGGACACACTCGGCTGGGAGCATGGTTCCCAATATTCGTCCAAGCCAACGACAGCGAGAGCGCGACTTCTTATTCGATCGAAACCGTCGATGCCGACGGGTTCCCCGTGACGCTACAAGGGCAACCGATTCAACATGCCGACGGGTGGCTGGAATGCTTGATGCAAGCCGGCCGGAAGCATCACGAATGCCAAGTGCAATTGAGTTCAGATCAAGGAGCCATTGTTACTCATGCGTTTCGTTTGAACAATTCATCGGCCGGACGTGTGATCCATCCTTCAACCCAAGGGTTGACCGTTGTCATCGAGCCCGGCGATTCCATTGCTTCCAGCATCGCCGCTCAATCTTCTGGTAGTCGAACTTCCGAATCAGCAATTGTTTCGATCTCGACCTCGGACCACCTGCCATCCAACTGGATGGCGTGGCAATCGGTCGAACGGCTCGTCATTGCTGCCAGCGCAAGCGATCAGTTGACGTCAATGTCACCGGCGCAGTGGTCGGCCATTGAAACGTGGGTCGAACGTGGCGGAGACCTGATCGTTTCCGTCGGCCCCGGTCACACACAATTCCTTTCCGATGAAGGTCCGCTGCGGGCATTCTGTCCGGGCAAACACGCAGGTGTCGCGGAAGTTGAATCAAGTTCGCGAATCGAGTTTTTTGCGAATGCCAATGAGCAATTGATTGCTCGTGGCGGGCGGCCAATCAACGTTTGTCGGCTTGAGGAAGTGCAGGGCAGAGTTGAATTGACTCAGGACGCACTACCGTTGATCGTTTCGACCGCATTCGGGTTTGGTGAACTGACCTTCGTGGCGTTTGACTTGAGCGACTCCCGTCTGACCAACTGGAAGGGATTTAGCGGGCTGTTGCAGCGAATTCAGGATGGCGTCAATGCGAATGATACCGCGGCTGGTCGATCGAGAGGCAATGCTCAAGGCAATCGCGTATCGCACGTAGGCTACACCGATCTTGCCGGCCAACTGCGGTTGACGCTTGATCGGTTTTCGAGCGTCACGTTCGTTTCGTTTGCGACGATCGCCTCGTTGATCGGTCTGTTTATTCTTTGCGTTGGTCCTGGGGATTATTTCTTGCTGCGCAAGCTCGCCGGTCGCATGGAATTCACGTGGCTGACTTTTCCCATGATTTCGCTGGTGTTTTGTACGGTTGCCTTTTTGTTGGCAAAGTCCGTACGCCCCGCCAACATCAAACTGAACCAGTTGGAAATTGTCGACATCGATCAGGCGACCGGTCAAGCTCGCAGCAACATCTGGACTCATTATTACAGCCCCGTGGGTGGACAATGCTCAATTGATCTTCCCGGCTCAACCGCGTTGACCGGCCCGATCCAACAGCGACTGATCAGCTGGCAAGGCCTGCCGGGCGATGGCCTTGGTGGTATGAATACTCGTGCGGTCAATTCATTGAGCGGACAGAGCCACTTGCAACAAATTGGTGCATCGTCCGATCAGTCCTTATTGCATATCCACATTGCCGACCAACCATTACGAGTCTCATCAACCCGTGCGCTGTTCAGCCAATGGTGGGGCGAATCGAAGTCACCACTGAAGAGCGACTTAAGGCTCAACCGTCGCACCCGGCACATCGAGGGCACATTTTCCAATCCACTGAATCGACCGCTTAAGGAATGTCGGCTGCTTTTTGGCGAGTACGTCTATCAGTTGCCCGCGAGGCTTGAACCTGGCGACGAAATTGACATCCTTGGCGATGACCTGCGCGAACAGACGACGCGCAGTTACTTGAACCGCAGATCGAAAGACAGCGAAGACGCCAACCGAGCCCGAAAAATTCCTTGGGATCCGACCAGCACTCGCATTGATCGACTGGCAGAAATCATGATGTTCTACTCAGCCGCTGGAGGACACGAGTACACCGGACTTTCACACGGCTACCAACCGTTTGCTGACCTGACCGACCATCTGCAACTGTCGCGTGCGATTCTTGTGGGAAAGGTCGATTCGTTAATCACTCCGCTTCAAATCGATGACCAATCTGCGGAAGACTCATACGATTCAACATCCACTTTTGTGCGATTGATTTTTCCCGTGGAAACCCGATAGGCAAATCCGATTCGCCGATTGACATCTGCTTTTAGCCACTGGCCCCAAGATTCATGATCAAGACCGAAAACCTGACCAGAAAATACGGAGACCTGTTTGCGATCAAGGACATCAACCTTGATTTGCAGGAGGGGGATCTGTTCGGTTTCATTGGCCCCAACGGCGCTGGAAAAACAACCACGATGCGAATCATCGCGACGCTGGCTGAACCCTCGTGGGGCGAGGCCTACGTATGCGGGCATTCGATTTACAAACAGCCGCAGGAAATTCGCCGACTCGTTGGGTACATGCCCGACTTTTTTGGCGTGTACGACGACATGAAAGTGATCGAGTACCTTGAATTTTTTGCTGCCGCCTACCGGATCAAAGGGCCCGCGCGGCGAAAAAAGTGTGACGAAATGCTGGAAATCGTCGACTTGGAGTTCAAGCGTGACGCGTTCGCCAACACGCTATCCCGAGGCCAAACACAGCGCCTAGGATTGGCTCGCGTCCTGCTTCATGACCCGCAAGTCTTACTGCTAGACGAACCCTTGAGTGGCCTCGACCCCCGCGCCCGGATCGAAATGAGAAACCTTTTGCGCCGGCTGGGCCAAACGGGAAAAACGATCGTTGTCTCCAGTCACATCCTGCCGGAACTTGCCGACGTCTGCAACAAGATCGGGATTATCGACCGAGGACAAATGAACATTTCGGCTGCCGTCAAAGATGTAATGCAGCAGGTGCGCAACCAAACCATTTTACACGTGGGAATCGTTGGTGACCTCTCGTCGGCAACCGACGTGCTACAGGCCAATCAACTGGTCGCGAGTGTCGCCCAAGGTGACGGACATCTGGTCGTGACGTTGAATGAACTAACCGGTGATTACTCGAATCTCGCGTCGGAATTGATCAACGCTGGATTGGGGATTAGTCTGTTTCGCGAAGAAGAAATCAACCTCGAATCCGCCTTCATGGCGCTCACGCTGGGCACCAGTAAGAAAATGTAACGGTTGGCCTTCGCCCTGCGGAGGAACCTTCATTGGGCAGAGAGGTCTACCATGCTCCATACGCAATCAGCCATAGCCTGATGACCGGACTGTGAAAGGTGAATTGAATCCAACGTTGATTCACCGTCGGCGATAACTGAAAGGAAGAACCGTTTCGGTACCAGAGTCACGTTATAGCGTGCTGCTGCTTCACGTTGTACACGGCCAAACTCGTGACGAAACGGAGGCAACGGCAGTTCAAACATGACGACCTGACGATCCACAGCAGTTAAATGCTTTAGCAACGCATCGAGGGCACTTGCGAATTGCACAGAGGTTGTTGGACCGAGAAGATCATTACCGCCAATTTCGACGACCACGACGCGAGCTGTGATACGGCGTGACCGCACCCGTTTGAGCGCTGACGCCGTTGTCTCGCCCACGTGAGAGATATCTTGAACTTGTAGTTGATGTTCACGAGCGATGATCGACGGCCATGTTTCGATCGAGTCGTGGCCACCAATACCCGCAGACACAGAGTCTCCAATTATCACGATTGATCGGTCGCGTGGTAGAACCAACGAAGGCTTGATGTGGAAGGGAACTTCAATCAATGCGGCAACCAACCAAACGGTGACCATCGCGTACGGTGCCCATCGCTGCCAACCATGTTTGAATTGAGATACTATCCACACGACGGTGAATGAACCCGCGATGGCGTACCACCAATAAGGAATGGCTGTCGAGGACACGGCCACGGCAATGACACCAATAAAAAACGCGGTCGCCTTAACGCGACGAAGAACGGGTTGGGATTGCGTCGATGAAATTGCAGCAACAATCAGCAACACGATACCGGTGAAGAACGCTTGACCGCTGACGATGTGGTAAATCATCCAGTTCATAGGCTCACGCTTATTGCCGAATCAACAACGAAGAGAACTCTCACGGCCTGACGTGTGCAACAAGGTCAATCGAAACTTTTTTGTCGTGCACGAAACTTCGGTCAAATCGCGTCTGGTCCTCGTTCGCCGGTACGGATCCGAATGCAGTCGTCCATTGGCAGGATGAAAATCTTTCCGTCGCCAATCTGGCCACTCGGACCACTGCGGGCCGCTTTCTTCAACGCCGCAACGGTCGGCTCGACAAATTCCTCATTGACCGCGATCTGCAACTGCACCTTGCGACGCAAGTTGATCGACAGATCTTCGACCCCTCGCATCTCAGGCTTGCCCTGCTGCTGACCAAAGCCCTGGCAATCCACGATCGTCAGCCGAAATACTTCAACATCACTCAGCGCACTTTTAACAGCCTCCAAACGATGCGGCTGAATGATCGCGATGATCAGTTTCATGATCTATTGGGTTCAAAACGTTCGGACGACATCCAGCCCGATGATTGGAGCACCGGGGTCAACTGCAGCGGCCCCCCAGTCGAAACGCAACTCAGGGCGAAGCGTCAAATTTGCATTGCGACGATAGTTGGCTCCAACAGTATACCCATAGGTCGATCGAGTGCTGGTGAAAAACTGATCTGACTTCCACCATTCCAATCTCGCACCGAGACTCAAGCACGGGTTGATTTCTTTGAACATGTAATGCACGATTCCAAACTCTTGATTCGTGCCCAAGTTCAGAAAGTCGGCTTGAAGCACGTAATCAATTGAATCGGTCAGAGTCACTTCAGTGACGGCCGAAGTCAGCGAGCCACTACCACGAGTCCCCGCGTCTCCCCAACTGTTGGTGACCGCCAAGCTGATATCGTCGGTCAGCCGTTCACGAGTTCCGAAAATGATGTTCCCACCACCTTCGTTGTTTTCGAACGCAGTGTCCCAACCTGCCGTCACGCCGAACACGTAGCTTTTGCGATCGGAAACTTTCTTCTCTGCCAGCACTCCCGACATCGTGAACGGCTCGCTATTGAACATCGTGAAGCTGTGACTGTAGAAAAAGTTGCCGGTCGCTCCAATCACTTCGTAACCATACGGGGAAAAGAACTTACCAACTTTCACATTCCAATCGACATTCGCAAATTCGACATACAACTGTGGCAACGCCCAGCCGAACGAGCCATTGTCCCAACCATTGTCCCAGCCAGAAGGGGCACCGGTCGGCCCGTTTCCGAACGCTTGAAGATCCTGAGCATCGATGCCGTAAAGAAGATCGGCTTGGTAGCCAAAATCCCAATCGCCACCGTCCTGCGATGCCGCCTTGCCGGCATACAACCAAGCTTGATGAAGATTCCATTCCTCACGTCGATTGTTGACGAGAATGTTGTTCCGATTGTGGTATCCTTGACTCAACCAGCCACCGATCTCCAAACCATTGCAGTTCTTGGGGAAGAGTTTTTTCTCACAACCCAAGTCGCACCAAGATCGATTTCGACAATCTCTTGCACAGTAGTCTTTTTCATCGCCGGTTGCATTGCTACTGACCGAGTTCAGGCCGGGTTCGGCCGAGCCACCTTCAGGCTGAGCATCTGCGGCGATCGTTTCGGGTGCTACTGGTGTACTGAATTCGTAATCTTCTGCCTTGGACGCTTGCGATGACGGGACATTCGCCTCAACCGGAGTCGGCGCCCCGTTGAGCGTCATTCCTTGATTCGCGGCCCCGTCTTCCTGTTTGGCCTGACGACGGAAGCCAACCAGAAAAGGTTTGCGGTCCATGTTGGGAGCCGCCGGAGCGACCGAACGAACTCGCCCTTGGGCAACTCGGCTTGCAGCTCTCCCACTCTCGGGCACGGCGGCGACACGGACTCCTTCTTGACCACTCTTATCAGATTGCCGGAAGATCTCAGCCTTGGAGACACCGGTCTCCGTTGTGGCTCGCAGAACCGTCGCCGAAGGTTCAACGGCAGGCTCCGCCTTCGCGGCAATCGTCAACACGCTTCGGCGCTTGGACAAGGGCTGCTTGCCAGCTGAATCGATCTCTTCCTGTCCCGCTACATTGCCACTGGCGGTAACGAACATCGTCAAAACCACGACTGTGATATAAGCGATACGCATAACCGACTCTCCAATGGCTGGCAGGCAACGGCGACGCGCGACAACGCGTTGACCGAATCTGCGGGTGGTATCCAAACGATCGCGTGAGACACAAGCTGCCAAGGCGATGTGCGCGGTGCACCAGCTGTGACCTCCAATTACTCACGTTATTACGCTGGTATCGGGAAGTCCGGTTGGAACGAATCAACCGGAATAATCGATTGCTGGTCGATCCTTGCACGTAGAATTTTCCGCTTGGGCAAGAGGAATCGAACAGCGGGTCTCAGGCATTTGGCGGAGCCAAAGTGCGGCATTCAATGTTCATCAGCACTGTAACAATGGCGAAACGACGAACACGCCAGCATCATTTTTGCTGGCAACCCAACGTTCCACTTTAATCCTGCTCGAAAAGCGCGTCGACGTATCGCTCGACATCGAAAGCGGCCAAAGCGTCCGGCGTTTCCCCCAAACCGATAAACTTTACCGGAAGGTCAAACTCTTCGCGGATGGGAATCGCCACACCACCTTTGGCGGTACCGTCCATTTTGGCCAACACGATTCCGGTGCAGCCCGCAGCGTCTGAGAAACCTCGAGCCTGACTGATCGCGTTCTGCCCGGCAGTCGCATCAAGTACCAGCAGCACCTCATGCGGAGCGTCGGGGATCACCTTCTCGATCACTCGACGAATCCGCCCCAATTCCTGCATCAGGTTGCTTTGGGTCTGTAGACGACCTGCCGTGTCGACGATGCAGATGTCCGCACCCGAGTTCTTTGCCGTTTCGACCGCCTTGTACGCAACGCTGGCAGGATCACTTCCTTGCCGGCCGGTTACGATCTCCGCCTGCATTCGTTCGGCCCACACCGTCAGTTGCTCGACCGCCGCCGCGCGGAACGTGTCGCCTGCTCCCAGCACGACCTTGTTGCCGGCGGCTGAAAATCGATGAGCCAGCTTGGCAATCGAAGTCGTCTTCCCGGCTCCGTTGACTCCGACAACCATGATGACCGTCGGTCCCTCACTGGCCGTTGCCAGATCACCCGATTCCTGATGCATCATTCCGCGCACCGTCTCTTTGGCTGATTCGACCAGCTGATCCATGTGCACCTTGCGACCACGAAAATCGGACGAAATCCGGTCACGAATGACTCCAGCGGGTTTGCCGCCCATATCCGTTTTGATCAACAGCGCGAACAGTTCGGTCAGAAATTCATCATCAACCAACCGCCCATCTTTTCCCACCAGATCCCGAATGTCGGTGTTCAGAACGTTAACCGTCTTCTTGAGCGCAGTTCGGAAACGCCCGAAGATGCCGCCCGATCCGGACGCGCTATCCGTTTCGGCGTCCGTTGCGTCAGCATTTGAGCCGACTTCGCTACCGGTTCCGCTTTCCGACTTCTTTGAAAATGGATTCCATTTCGCCATGGGAGCGGTCTTACCTGTTGCGGGAAAAATGTTCTGACAATTGCAAAATAAGAAAGCAAAATTTTAGACGCAGCCGCATATGACTCCAAGGTGACGAATCTCAACATGCGGCAAAAGTGGCGGGCTAACCGGATTGAGTGAACCCATAACTCAGGCGCAATGATTACGTCCCGGTGGATCGCTTGAGCAGCCGATCAAGAATTCCATTGACGAATTGAGACGATTGTTCATTGCCATACCGCTTGGCCAATTCGATTGCCTCGTTAATGGCGACTCGATCGGGCGTTTCGGCGAATAGGATCTCGTATGCTCCCAGCCGCAAAATATTTCGATCAATCCGAGCCATCCGGCCAAGCTTCCAGTTTGCCGCGATACTTTTGAGCCGCTCATCAATGTCGTCGCGATGATTGATCACTCCATCAAGCAGTGATTGCGCGAAGGTGATCAGGCTCGCGTTTCGGTTAAGCCGCGCGCTGACAAACTGTTGGCGAATGTCGACTGCCTGATCAGGATTCAGATCGTGCTGATAAAGCACTTGCAGGACGATTTCGCGGGCGCGACTACGACGAGACATGGATTGGCTTGTGACGGGGGGAAACGATAAGAAGAGGTCAAGTTTCGAGCCCCTGTTTTAACGGGAAAGTGGTCAGTCGCACGAGGGGACGCAGATCCACCAAATGGCGCGCCATCTCGAAGTCAGCCCCCAAGAGCAATCATCCTGGCCAGATATCATTACCAATCGTATCGATCAGCTTGACCGTCTCGATCATCGCATTCGCAGTTTCAACCCCTTTGTTACCGACCGCACCTCCGGCACGCGCAATCGCCTGTTCCATCGTATTGCAGGTCAGTAAACCAAACCCGATTGGCACATTGTACGACAGCGACAGTTCGCCCAAAGATTGGCTGACGGTCGAGTTGATATATTGATCGTGAGTCGTTTCACCTCGAATCACGCAGCCGAAGCACAACACGGCGCTGTATTCGTCATCACGATCACCGCAGATCAGATGCTGCGCCACGATGGGCAACTCCCACGCTCCCGGCACCCAAGCAATGCGAATCTGGTCGTCTGGCACATCGTGTTCGGCAAGCGTTTCCAACGCTCCCTGAAGCAACCTGCTTGTAATAGCATGGTGATACCGCGAAACGACGATCGCGAAAGAATGATCGCTGACGGATCCGGGCAGCTCTGCCGGCAAACTGGAATCTTTAACCACGTTCTCTGAGCCCAATCGGGAGAAGGGAAATCTACTGAATCGGATAGCGTTGACACGCAGCCAATCATTTTCCCTGAATCGCCCCTACATGGAACCGGGGTTCAGCGTTTGCAAGAAATCGGCGTTCGTCTTCGCTTTTTTCAGTCGAGTCGTCAATTGATCCATTGCTTCGGGGGTGTCCATATCCGCCAACGCCCGTCGCAACAAGCAAATCTGATCGTATTGTTCCTCGTCAAACAGTTTTTCCTCGCGTCGCGTTCCACTTGCATTGATATCGATCGCGGGCCAGATGCGTCGATCCACCAAGGAACGATCGAGCATGATCTCGAGGTTGCCCGTCCCTTTGAATTCCTCAAAAATCACCTCGTCCATCTTGCTGCCGGTATCGACCAGCGCTGTGGCGAGAATCGTCAACGAACCGCCTTCTTCCAGCTTTCGTGCGGACCCAAAAAACGCCTTTGGTCGCTGCAAAGCATTCACATCAAGTCCACCCGAAAGCGTCTTTCCAGACTGCGGACATTCAGAATTCCAGGCTCGGCCAAGACGAGTGATTGAGTCGAGGAAGATGACCACATCGTAGCCGCTTTCCACCAGCCGCTTGGCTTTATCCAGCACCATTTCGGACACTTGGATGTGTCGCGAAGCGGGTTCGTCGAAAGTCGAACTGATCACTTCGCATCGATCACTTTTGACCTCACGCTCCATGTCGGTCACTTCTTCGGGTCGCTCGTCAATCAACAGAATCATGACGTAGGCGTCGGGAAAGTTCGCGAGTGTCGCCTGAGCCATCCGCTGCATCAAGATCGTCTTGCCGGCGCGGGGCGGACTGACAATCAGCCCACGCTGCCCGAACCCAATCGGCGCGATCAGGTCGACAACGCGAGTCGACATGCACTTCGGGTCGTACTCCATCACAATCCGCTGGTCAGGATGCAACGGAGTCAGATCGTCAAAGTGCTTCTGGCGCGACGCTTCACCCGGCTCGCGTCCATTGACCGTTTCCACTCGCAACAGTGCGAAGTAGCGTTCATTTGATTTGGGAGGACGAACCTGACCTCGCACAACCGACCCGTTTCGCAGGTTAAATTTTCGGATCTGGCTGGGCGAAACGTAAATATCATCCGGGCAGTTGACGTAGTGAAAATCGGCGCTGCGGAGAAAGCCGAAACCGTCAGGAAGAATCTGCAGTGTCCCTTCCCCCCAGATGATACCGCAGGTTTTGACTCGGTGCTTGAGAATCTGGAAGATCAGGTCACGTCGGGACAAATTTTCCGTGCCCTCAAGGCCCTCCCGGTTGGCCTCGTCAAGAAGCTCTTCGATCGCCATGCGCTGCAACTGCATCGCGTTGCCGTAGCTGTTCTCAAGTGCAGACGGGGCAGGCATCTTTTTGGGCGGCCAAACTTCACCCGGCCGGATCGATTCGGCAATCGAGACGGGCTCACCTTCCGCTTCAATTTCGCGCTGTCTATTAAGGACCTCCGGATCATTCTCGAATGAACCGGTTCCCATCGGCGTATGCGGACCTGACCTGTCATTCGAAGATCGTTTCCGAATGCTTGGTCGAGTTGATCGGGCCTCAGACATCCAACATTCTCCGTTCAATTCAAACGCCAAATAAAATGATCTGGCAACCAACATCACTCATGCGGAAGCTCCCACTTCCGCCAAAGCTGTTCTACCTGTTCGCGAGTTTGTCGCTGACTTCCAGAATTATCGACCACACAGGTCGAACGTTTCTTTTTTTCTTCAACTGCAACTTGCCGCGATTCGCGTCGTTCCAACTCGCCCTGATCCCATCCGCGCGAACCCGCACGTTGCTTTCGCAATTGAAGTGGCACATCGACAAATACGACCTGATTACAAATATCGTCCCATCCCGCTCGAAACATGACTGGAGCGTCAAGAATCACTGCGGGAACCCGCCCCGAAACACACAGCGTTTCAATCCGCGATTCAATTCGTTGCCGTATTCGTGGATGAGTTATCTCCTCAAGTTCAACCAGTTGTTGTTCGTCACCGTCTGACCGAAAAACAATTTCTGCAAGTCGACGACGATCCACTTTGTCATCCTTGACAATGTCGGCTCCCCAGCGACTGACTAGCAGTAAACGAACTTCCGGCTGATCCAAGACTTCGTGCCCCACTTGGTCAGCGTCAATCAAGGCAGCTCCCAATTGCTCGAAACACGCCGCGACGAAACTCTTGCCGCTGGCGATGCCACCGGCTAGGCCGATGATGAGCATGGGTGGGACCAGACTTAAAAAGCTGAAAAGGGGGTCAGGCGACCGGATGAGCGTCGCCCCAATTGTCACCGACTTCGATGTCAACTTTCAGAGGTACGTTCAGCTGAAACGCCTGAGTCATTTGTTCTCTGACCAGCTTCGCCAGAGGCTCGACCGAGTCCGGGTGGACTTCCAAGACAAGTTCGTCATGGATTTGCAGTAACAGAGCCGCCTGAATTTCACTTTCGGCCAAAGCCCGCTGCACTCTGATCATCGCCAATTTGATCAGGTCCGCCGCTGAGCCCTGGATTACCGTGTTGACGGCAATCCGTTCGGCTGAATTTCGAAACCTTGAAGCTGAAATCTTTTGAAGACTACGAACGCCTTCCACCTCGCGCCGTCTACACAAGGCAGTACTAACATAACGGTTTGAACGAGCTTTGGCCAACACTTCGTTCATAAATTCGTCAACACTGGGATATTTTTTGTAATAAGCGTCAATAAATTCTTCCGCTTCCTCACGTGAAATACCCAGTTCCTTACTCAGCCCGAAGGAGCTCTGGCCGTAGATAATCCCAAAATTGATCACTTTTGCCCTACGGCGCATGTCTTTGTCGACTTCCGTGATCGGGACTTCGTAAACCTGAGCCGCCACGGCCGTGTGAATATCCATGTCATTCGCGAACACTTCTTGCAATGTTTCGTCTTGGCAAAAATGAGCCAGAATCCGCAGTTCGATCTGGGAATAGTCGGCCATCATCAGCTTCCAGCCCCGCGGCCCTGGAACAAAAGCTTCCCGAATCCGCCGCCCTTGCTTTGTCCGAATAGGGATGTTCTGAAGGTTGGGGTCTTTGCTGCTAAGCCGGCCCGTGCGAGCCACATCCTGCTTGAACGACGTGTGGACTCTGCCTGTTTTTGGATTCAGCTGCCGGACCAAAGCATCGGTGTACGTACTTTTAAGTTTTCCGCATTGCCGGTATTCGACCACTTTCGCGGGAAGCGCATGCTGCGCGGCCAGCTGAGTCAACACTTCAACATCCGTACTGCGTCCGGTTTTGGTCTTTTTGATCACCGGTAACTTAAGACGATCGAATAAGATTTCGCTCAGCTGCGATGTCGAATCGATATTGAACTCGCCTCCCGCCAGTTCGTGAATTTCTGTTTTCAGTTGCCCCAGCCGATCAGCCAGTTCTCCGCTGATGACTTCCAGCAAGTTCGTATCGATCGCGATGCCGTTGGACTCCATTTCAGCAAGAACATCGATCAACGGCATTTCCAGATCGCAGAACAAATCCGTTAACTCAAGGTCGTTCAGCTGTTTTTTCAAAATGTCATAAAGCCGCCACGGAACATCAACGTCCTCACAGGCGTAGGCAGAAACGTCCGCCACCGATACCTCATTCATCCCGATCTGTTTTTTGCCGACGCCAATCAGTTCCTTGATCGAAGTGGTTTCATAGTTCAAGTAACGTTTGGCAAGATCATCCATCGAATGCGAGTTCTGACCGGGGTTGATCAGATAGTCGGCAACCATCGTGTCGAACAAAGGGTGCGCGAGCTGGAGACCGGCGGAACCCAAAACGACCATGTCATACTTTAAGTTCTGTCCGATCTTTTCGATCGAGTCTGATTCAAGGACCGGACGCAGAATGTCGATCGCGCGTTGCTGATCAATCACCGGCTCGCCCGCTGGAGCTTGAATGGGAATGTAAGCCGCCTTGCCTGCTGACCAGCACAACGAAATCCCGACCAGTTCGGCCAGCGCAGGGTTGGGCGAAGTCGTTTCGGTGTCGACCGCCACTCGATCACACGTTTGCAGCTGATCGGCAAGTTCCTGCAATTCGGTCGGATCAACAATCGTACGGTAATCGGTTTCCCAGCTGGTCGGAGCGACATCGACCTTGGTTCCCAACGTGGCGACTCGTTCCGACAAAGACCGAAAACCAAATTCTTCGCACAACTTCAACGCGGCGGTCACATCGATTGATGCGACTTGCGCCTGACGCCACGGCACTTCTATCGGCACATCGGTTTCCAAGCGCACCAGTTTGCGGCTAAGCAACGCGACTTCGGTCGATTCTCGAATTCGCTCCGCTTTTTTCCCCTTGATCTTGTCCGTGTTGGCAAGCACTTCATCGAGCGTATTAAACTCAGCCAAAAGCTGAGTCGCGGTTTTCGGACCAATCGTCGCGATCCCCGGTACGTTGTCGGCTTTGTCGCCCACCATCGCTTGAAAATCGACAACTTGGTCGGGGCGAATCCCCCAGTCCTTTGCCAACTCTGCCGGACCGTAAAAAGCGTGTTTGCGCAGGTTGAGCATCTGGACTCGTTCACTCAGCAGTTGACGACAATCCTTGTCGCTGGTCACCAACCAACAGAATCCTCCGGCTTGATCCACCGAACTGGAAACCGTCGCAAGGATGTCATCCGCCTCGTAGCCATCCAAGTCCAGGATCGGAATCGATAGGGCATCGACCAACTGCCGTATCATGGGAATCTGCGACCGTAACTCTTCCGGCATCGGGTCTCGATGAGCCTTGTACTGATCGTACAACTCGTTTCGGAAGGTGACCTCACTACGATCAAATGCACAAATCAAATAATCAGGCTGGTACTTTTTCAGAATGTCCAAAACATCCCGTGTAAAGCCATAGACCGCATGAATCGCCCGACCGTCTGGAGAAGTCATCGGAGCCATCGCATGAAAGACTTGGTAGATCAACGAGTGCGAGTCGATAACGACGACCTTCTTGTCCGCAAGTTCCGAAAATTCGAACGGAACTGAAGGGTCAGCAACGGCTGCGACGGTGGGGCCGTCCATCGGCGGGTCGGTTTCGATGAATGGCGTTGTCGCGCCGTCTGCCGGCGAATCGCTGGTTTCATCCTTTTGGTTCGTTCCATCCGAATGCGAGTCACCGAAAAGAAACTTTTGTTGGTTGGCTTTGGCCATGAAGAAATACTGGAGGTTTGCACGAAACGGGTGGTGATGCCGGACTTTCTGCCGGGTACGGGGGCACAATGAAGGTCTCCGGCAATCGACAACCTATGTTTTTTCAGTCCGAAGCGGTTGTTGGAAGTACCCTCGGGCTTTGTGACGGTTAAAATTTCGGGCTGGGCAAAACGCAATCCGGCGAGCGGCAACTTACGCAGCTCTCAAACCCGGTCATTTAGATGTGACCAAGCACTCGCCCCAATCAGGCCCATAAGCACCAAACGGCGTGACCGGACTTTATGCGATTTTTCCTGAGGTTTGACCAGCAGGATCGACCGTTAAAGTTTGACACTGTTCGCCGCCGCATCTACCATTGGGAACCTCTCAGACTCGATCGAGTTCCAGTTGTAGCGAGTATGCGAGTGGTAATCATGAACCGCCCACTCGTTGTCCGATTGTCGAACTGATGACTTGCTCGATCCCATTTCCAGCCAATCTTATCGCCACGCGTTGATTGCTCAATCAGCTTCAACGCCCTTGAAACGTCACCGCAGGAGTCGCCATGGCCGCCCGTGAAAACCAAACCTATCTGATCACGACGATTGTTTTCGTGCTGCTGTCCTTGGCATTTTTGCTGGTAGCCATTCTAGGCATTAACAAAGCCACCGAGTACGCCGATCTGAACGAGACCTATCAGGCAGACCTGAACTATCAAAAGAATCTGGCAGACGCGCAAAAACTGCAAGCAGAAGTCTTGAAATCCTATATCGGTGATCTTGGTCACAGCGTTGCCGAGGTCGAAACACGTATCAACTCGATCAAGCGAGCTGCCGACCGTGTCGAGGGAGCGACTCAGAAGGAAGAAATCAATGCGATCTTCACAAGCGTCAACACGATCAGGGAGTTATACCAACAGGACATGGCCGCTCACATCGGATCGGACGACCCGGAGCAACAAGCGCAGGACTTTACTTGGCGAAGCCTGATCGGCAACCTCAGCAGTGTGCTGGGCAAGAAGCATGGCGAATTGAATATCAAGTCCGTTCAAGCACTCGATGCTCAACGAGATGCGGAATCAAAAATCGCCGCGATGGAAAGCACGGTCGAGGAATTGCAGAAGACGCTGAAGAAAACCCAAGATGATTTGGTCACCGAAAAACAAACCAACCAAGAAAAACAACGTCAGCTGACCAATGCCTTGGAAGAAAGCCGCAGCAACACCGCAAAGCTGGCTGGCGAGTTTGACAATTTCCAGCAAGCTGCTCGAGCTCGCCAGAATGAATTGAACAATCAGATTTCCGGTCTGACGAATGAGAATGTTTTGCTGAAGAACAAAATCAACGTTTACGAACGAGAAGTCTTCGACCGTCCAGACGGGCAAATCGTGAAGGTCTCACCGAAAATCCAGAGCGTCTTTATCGATCTGGGCCAAGCCGATGGCCTGACGGTCAATCGGACGTTTGCGATTTACGATCGCACCGTCACGAACTTTGAAAAAGGTCAGCACAAGGCAATGATCGAGGTGACTCGCGTGGAAAACCAACAGGCTGAAGCACGCGTGACCGATGAAGATCCCAACAACCCGATTCTGACCGGTGATTACGTGTTGACCGCAACTTGGGATCCGGGTTTCCGCGTTCCTGTGGCGCTGGCGGGCAAGTTTGACCTCGATCGCGACGGATATGATGACACGGACAAACTGGTTCAGATGGTGAAACGCAACGGTGGTGATGTTGTTGCCCGTCACGATGCCGAAGGAAACCTGACCGGCAAGATTGATTCGAACACTCGCTATCTGGTGCTGGGTGAATCGCCTCAACTTGGTGCTGATGCCAACCCGGAAGTGGTCCAAGCCATGAAAGAATTGGAAGACCAGGCCGACCGCAACACTGTCCAAGTTATCGGCTTGAACAAACTGCTCAATCGCATGGGCGTGCGTGGCAAACCTCGTATCGAAACGCTTGACAGCCGCAACAACGGCTTCACCTCGCGAAACCCTTGAGGGCGATCCTGAAGATGCCTCGGGGTTGTGACCCCGAGACAGTCATCTGAAAAACTGACGCTCCGGACGCCTCGCTGTGTCCAACGGTGTCCAACAATCAACTGATTCACTTCAACACGTATCGTCCATCAAAATCGATTCGGTGTTTCTTCAGAATGATTTGGAACTCTTTCCCGAACGAGAAAGCTTGGCAGCATCCGTCCGTCGCTCCTTATTTTCTCAAGCAATGACCATTGACGGAGCCAGCGGTTAGTACCTTCGGAACAGTTGGTGACGGTGCAGGAGTTCTGAGTCCGTGAATTCGACAGGGTTTTGAACGATTGGCCGCCACTTAAAGTTCCGACGGTCCTTAACGGGAATTCAATTGGCATTGATTGAAACGTCAGCATCCATTGGGAAACCACGCTTTCTTAACAACGCGGTCGTATCGACATCGCGACCGCGAAAGCGTCGAAAACTGTCTGCCGCATCAATCGTGTCTCCGACTGAAAACACGGTGTCCAAGAGACGCTGGCCAGTCTCACGGTCGTAATAACTGCCGGCTTCTTCAAATGCCTCGGCCGCATCTGCCGTCAGCGCATCGGCCCAAAGGTAGCTGTAGTAACTGGCCGAATAGCCATCTCCGGAAAACACGTGGCTGAAGTGAGGCAACCGGTGTCTCATGACGATCTCCGCTGGCATCCCAAGTTCAGCGAGCGTTTCTTGTTCGAAGCTCGTTGGATCAAGGGTCTCATCACCAGCCAAGTGCAACTTCATATCAACCAGCGAACTCGCGAGAAACTCAACCGTGCCAAAGCCTTGGTTAAAGGTTGCGGCATTTTCAATCTTCGCCAGCAACTCCTCCGGTATCGGTTCGCCGGTCTGATAATGAGTCGCAAATCTTTTCAGCACTTCCGGTGTCGAAAGCCAGTGTTCGTAGACCTGTGAAGGAAACTCGACAAAGTCTCGCGCGACGTTCGTTCCCGATTGGCTGGGCCATGTCACATCGCTTAGCAGACCATGCAACGCGTGACCAAACTCATGGAACAAGGTCGTAGCATCGTCCCATGAGATCAAGACTGGCTGCCCATCTTCGCCTCGAATGAAATTCGAGTTATTCGACACGATTGGAGTGACCGGTTGATCCATGCGATGCTGATCGCGGTACGAGGTCATCCACGCCCCGCTACGCTTGCCCTTTCTGGCGTAGGGATCCAGATAGAACAAACCAATGTCGCTCCCCTCATGGTCGATCACGTGCCAGACTTGAACGTCGGGATGAAAAACGGGCACATCACGAACTTGTGAGA
Organism: uncultured Pirellulaceae bacterium; assembly: GCA_937928215.1. Taxonomy (GTDB): domain Bacteria; phylum Planctomycetota; class Planctomycetia; order Pirellulales; family Pirellulaceae; genus Mariniblastus. The sequence goes on from CALFWL010000023.1 coordinate 20,319, forward strand.
ATCGCAACTGAAACACTTCCGACGCCGCCCACATCATCCCTTCGATCAATTGACTCAGTTGCAGGTACGGTTTGACCTGATTGAAATCCAAATCGTACTTCGCGGTTCGAACTTTCTCTGCGTAGTAGCGATAATCCCATGGCTCGATCTTGATTCCATTCCCTTCTGAGTCTGCGATCGCTTGCATATCCGCGACCTCCTCTCGCACGCGAGCCACCGCTTTGGGCCAGACATTCATCATTAGATCCATGGCGGCATCAGGGGATTTCGCCATCTGAGGTTCCAGCCGCCAATGAGCGTGAGTCGGATAGCCGAGCAGTTTCGCTCGTTCGGCCCGCAACTTCAGAATCGTGGTAATGATCGCTTTGTTGTCATGTTCATCTCCATGATCACAGCGACTGTAATAAGTTCGCCAGACTTGCTCTCGAAGTCCTCGATGTTCCGCGAATGAGAGAAAAGGCTCCATGGATGATCGAGTGTTCGCGACCGCCCATTTTCCGGGCTGCTTTCTTGATTCAGCCTCCGCAGCCATCGAGGCGATCACGCTGTCCGGCAGACCCGCAAGATGACTACCATGTTCGATCCAAGTGAGATGATTTGCTTCGTCGGCCAGTACGTTTTGGCTGAATCGCGTGTAGAGATCTGCCAACGTCGTATTGATCTGGGACAGTTCTAACTTTTCGTCAGCGTTCAAATTCGCGCCTCGTCGGACGAACGACTTAAACCGTTCGGAAACCAATCGCTGCTCAACGGGAGTGAGGCGGCTGAATTGTTCGCCTTCGTTGACTTGTTTGATTCGGGCAAACAATTTCTGATTCTGAATCACAGAATCGCGATAGGCGGACAGCTTTTGCGCAACCTTCGATTCAATATCTGGAATCGGGCCGAAGTTCAAATTCCCCGCGTAAACACCAAACATCGCTTGCACTCGGTCAAGCGTTTGCCCGGCTCGTTCGAGCGCTTCCAGTGTGTTTTCGAAAGTGGCAGGATCGCTCGAATCCGCAATCGCTTGAATCTCCGCTTGCGCCTCCTCGATCGCAATATCAAACGCTTCCGGAAATTCTTCGGGACGGATCAAGTGCCACGGAGGAACACCACCGCACTTACCTTCCCACGGTCGAAGAAGAATCGTTTGAGACATTGCATCTTTCATGGATTGAATATGAAACAGTTTCAAGTTAGTGACCGCGGATCGTTGCCGATTTTGCTTCGCCTGCCTTGAAAGCTCCCTCGTCAGCCGACGAAACTGACGCAACAGAAAGTTTGAGCCGAACAACTTTCTGAAGATGCCGCAACGCGGTCTCGACTCAGAGGAAGCGATCGAACCGTTGGAAACGACCGACTGAACGAAGACTACCAGAAAAAAAATCCAGTGGCAGCCGACAAGTCCGACGTCGCCCGGCAAAGGTCCGCGTCGCAACAGCAGGCGACACCCAAACACCGAATCCGCAAATTTGGTTGCGTCAGGAACCAAGTCGCTCAGGGGATCTGGCGAAGAAAGAAAAGAAGGTGCGAGCGAACGGCCCCGGAGACGGAGAAGAGAAAAGATGAGGCCTTTGGCGTGCCCGCTCACACGGTTGAACCTTTACGCACTTGGCGTGCCAGATCATGGTTTTTATTTGCTGCCGTACATTTTTGCCCAATTTCCCGGCTTTTGAGACGACTTCTCATTCGCTTCCAACGCGGTATCGTGCCGCAATTTTCTCGTTTTGAGATCAAAACCCTTTTTCGGGACGTATTATTCGAACGGGGCTTTTCGTCAGTCCCGCCCATCGGAAACCAAATAGTTTAATATTGGGAGTGGTTTGTCGCTTGGTTTCCCGACAAAACACAAGCGGAAAATGTAAGCGAAGAAATATTGCCAGCGTCCAACCGACAACGCCGGACCAACTTCAGGCTGAATCTTGATCACAAGAGTAGAACCATGAAAATAGAATGCTGCCAAATCAAGTCGTTGATTTCCTTCCCGTTGATCGCCATTGCTTTGGCATTAGGAATTGGGATCACTGTCGCCCAATTGCCATCGCCGAAAACTCAAACGGTGATCGAGACTCAAACGAACCAAGGTGAGGCCCATTCATTGGCCCCAATGAATGACTTTGCAAAAGACTCCCGTGATGGCCAGGCTCAGCAGCGAGTCGTCAAGTCGATCGAACAGTGGCGGCAGCAATTGAGTCCGCTTGAGTTTTACGTAACTCGCGAAAAAGGAACGGAGCGAGCGTTCACTGGCAAGCACTGGGACAACAAGAAAGCGGGAACGTACACGTGCGTCTGCTGTGAGCAACCGCTGTTCGAATCGAAAGCAAAATTCAAGTCTGGCACAGGGTGGCCAAGCTACTACCAACCCATCGATCCGAAAAACGTCAGCGAAGTGGTCGATCGATCGCTTTGGTCGACTCGCACGGAAGTCGTTTGCAGTCGCTGCGATGCCCATCTGGGTCACGTGTTCGCTGATGGGCCTCAACCGACCGGGCTTCGCTACTGCATCAATTCGGCCTCGCTGAACTTCAAAAACGCCGACGCAAATCCGGACTCGGCCACCGAACAGGACAACGCAGCCAAAACGGTTCCGATGCAACCGGCAACACAGGGTTCAGAAACGCGGGGTTCCGATGCCAAAGGCTCTACAACCAAAGCAGGCCAGTAACATGTCTGCAATCGCGCGGCTGAAGGTACCTGCTTACACAGCAGGAACGATCACCTGAACGGGCGAATCCCTTGGTCACCGTTCAGTCGGACGCCGTTTCGAACAGGTCGCTTGGAGCCTCCATGCCCATCTTACCAGCCAGATCAAACGCTGACGCAACACCGCTTTCCAACAAGGGCACGGTTGCCGCGGCGTAGGAACCAATGAAACTCACTCGTGAACCTGCCGCGTTGTGCGTCTGCAAATCTTTAACAGCCGACAAAGATTTTTGACTCACTATCGGTCGTTGCATCGCCGCGATCACGATTTCAGTGTCTTTAGCCGGCATCCGCGTCGGCCGGATCGTCTGATAAACGTTTCCGGATTCCGACCATTCCGGATAGAAACGATTCAGCCACATCGTACACATCGCATCTGTTCGATCCTGCCTGCTGTTAAAATTGAAACACATGCGATCCGATGCTTTCGGCGGCATGAATGAATCGTCCCGATGGACGACGACGGAAACGTTTTCATACTCGAACGCTTCAAGAGTTTCCCTCACTCGCTGCAATTTCGGATCGTCACTCAGTAACTTTGCGGCGGAATTCGCCTGCGTCGCAACGATCAGTTGATCGAATCGATTCTCAGCATCATCCGGACACGACACCGTCACGTGATTGTCCAGCTCGCTGACTGACGTCAGTCGCGTCGACAACCGCACATCATCAATATTTACGATCAGGCGATCAACCACATCCGCCGTGCCTAGCGACGTGCGTCTCAGTGGCGACCGGTCAACCTGATTCAACAGGCTCAACAATGCCACCTTGGCCGGATAATTCAAAAGAGCTGAGTAGCTGCACGTGAGAACGGTTGAAGCCAAGCCAGGGAACAAAAAATCGAAAATGAAATCATCGCTGTACGCCTCGCGGTCCAAAAACTGACCGAGCGTCAACTCATGAGTCATCGCTCGCAGCGCCTCCTCGGTCACCTCAGCCTGCAACCTAGCCGTCTCTGCCGCAACGCCTCGCACTTTTGAATTCAAAAGCGCGCTTACTGAAAATCCACCTCGGTACTGATTTCCCAACTGCAACCAGCTAGATTCATTCTCCACGGTGAATGACTTGGACGCATCAACGACCTGCGACTCGACGCCCAAAGATTCATACAATCGTGTCAGCAGTGGCCAGTCTTCCGAGTTAAACATGCGGGGCGGCACATCGACTCGCGCCGAATCACATGGTCCCGGTCCGGTTTCTAGATCAAGATTGATTGAGTGAGCATCCATCCCCAAGCGAGGTTGGCTTTCAAACAAAGTCACGTGATTTCCGGACTGTTTGGCCAGCCATGCGAACGTCAAACCCGCGATGCCCGAGCCGATAATTGCAATTCTGTTCATTCAAGGCCCTTTAAGCCGTCGGTGGTTGGCTGCACAATGGTTTGATTCAATGGACTTCGTAACCGCAACCGCTCGACCTACAAAACGGGCGTCAATCAATGAGCGACAACGTTTCGATTCAAGACGTGAACCTTCATCTGGCTTCACCCCACGAACTGGGCGGCCAATGGATCGGCCAGTCCGAAGTTCTAAAGCAGGTGCTTGCCTGCTGGTTGGTCGTCGACGAACACGATCTTCCTTTAACGCCGCGTCTGGTCGGAGCCCCTGGAATTGGAAAAACCGCTTTGGCAACCGCTGCGGCTCAGCAGCGCCAGCAGGAATTGTACATTTATCAATGTACCGCCGACACTCGGCCTGAAGATTTGTTAATCACACCCGTCTTGGCAGAAAACGGCACCATCGCCTACCACGCTTCGGCATTGGTGACGGCCATGATCCGAGGCGCCGTCTGCGTGCTGGACGAAGGCAATCGCATGAACGAAAAATCATGGGCCTCGCTGGCTCCGCTGCTGGACCATCGTCGCTACGTCGAATCAATCATCGCAGGCATCACCGTACAAGCTCATCCGGACTTTCGCTGTGCCGTGACGATGAATCAGGACGAATCGACTTTTGAAATTCCAGATTACATTCTCAGCCGACTTCAACCAACGCTGACGTTGAAGTTCCCATCTCGTGAAGATGAAAAACTGATCCTGCAATATCATCTACCTTTCTGCGCCGACGACATGCTTGCGATGACGGTTGAGTTTCTACAAAAGTCGCACGAACTGAAACTCGATTTTTCCACGCGAGACGGTATCAATCTACTGCGATACGCGATGAAGCGACTGAAGCAGGACGCCGACCATCCGGTGGCTCACGATGTCGCATGGCGTGAAGCGTTGGAGAAATGCCTAGGCGAGGAAGCGTTAGATCTGGAACGACTATCACAGGAGAAAAACCAATCACTTGGAGGCCAGACGCTTCCGATGGGCTTCGGCGATTTCTTCTTCAATCCGGGCGATCCACTCCATCCCGATGCCGATCACTTTGACGATGATGATGAAGATGATGACGCACCGTTTTGATCGGATCCAAGTTCGACTTTCGCACTTTGTCAGAATCTCGTTACGCAAAGGCTGTTTTTCCAAGGAATCGTTGACACTTGGCTCGAAAACGGCATACCAGAAATCGCCAAAAACGCGAGTAAAAATCAGTTTCTGCGAAAGTCGAACTAAGCAGTCTGACAAAACTCCAATGCAGCAGTTCACTCTTTCCACCTGATCGCTCATGCCCCACGAATTGCTTGAGATCGGCCCTCACGTCACCGTCTTGCCTGTCGTACACGGGAGCGGCGATTTCGCGTGGGAAGTGCGTCGCATGATGCTGGCCAACCCGTTCGACTGCGTCGCGGTACCGCTGCCCGAATCATTTCAGCCGCTGGTCGAGGAATCGATTCTCACGCTACCTCGTCCCGGAATCGTCACTCAACGGGAAATCGCAAGCCCGGTTCAGAACTGGAATTCGTGGTCACCAGATGCAGCACACTCCAACAGCGACCCCGAATCTGGATTCGAAGCAGACCATTCTCATCCCCAACAGGCCAGCTACGTTCCGATCGACCCGTGTCAGCCAGTGATCGCGGCGATTCGAACTGCGATGGGTGAACGTATTCCTCGTAGATTCATCGATCTCGAAACGAATCGGTTCGAGCCACAGCAACAAATCTTGCCTGACGCATACGCATTGAAGCGGCTTCCAATCGAACGATACGCAGCCGCCGTATTGCCCTACTTACGTCCCGATACGACGGAACAGTGGCGGCATCGAGTCAACCACATGGCATGGCAATTGCGCGAGCTTTCGGTCGACTTCAAGAATATCCTTGTTGTGCTGAGCGTTCTGGATTGGCCGTGGGTCCGGCAGGCGTTTCTCGATCGAGAACTGAAACAACCTGACCACGAAACAACGAACGAGCCCGAATCGCATTCTGTGGATCACGACTCCCTGTACTTTCTGCTAGGTGAACTGCCGTTGATTACGGGGCTATATGAGACCGCCCGGCAGGAACTGGAAGACGACGAACATCTCGCCATCGACGGCGTCAAAGAACTACTGATCGCTGCTCGGGAAGCGTATCTTGACGAGCACGGCAAGCGAGCTCGAAAGATCACGCCCAAACTGCTGGCTCAATGCCTGAAGTACACTCGAAATCTGACTCTGATCGAACACCGATTCACCCCTCAACTGGCCACGATCGTGACGGCCGCTCAGCAGTGCGTCGGAGACACCTACGCATTGCACGTTTTGGAAACGGCCAAACACTATCCGGCCTTCAACACAGACCACGACGATGACTCCGATGTCCGTATGTCGCTTGATGAAGCATGCTTTCCCGACGAAGAGTATCTATCCATCGTCAATCGCTTGCCTGGCCCGCCCATCACATGGAGCAACTTGGAACTCATCCCGCGCCCGGCAGAATCGCAACGGGAAGACTGGCGGCAACAATGGAACCCGTACTCGCAATGCAGTTGGCCTCCGGAAGACGATCTGATCGAAGCGTTTCGCCGCAGCGTTTTTGATCGAGCCCGTGAAGTGATGGGAGCCGACCTAGCGAAAACCGAAAAATTTACCACCAGCGTCAAGGACGGCATCGACATTCGAGAGACCGTTCGGCACTGGTACGAAAAACAAATTTACGTCAAAGAGATGCCGCCAGCACGAGGCAAACTCGACTGCGCGGTGATACTGTTCGATTCACCCGCCGACCCGCGAGACTATCCGTGGCGCACGACTTGGTTCGCAGAACACGCCAACGAGTCAACGCTCGCCTTCTTTGCAACCAATTTTGCGGATCAGCCGGTCGGGCCAGGAATCTGTCTGGGGAATTATGGAGGGGCCATGTTTATCTTCCCTCCCGTGGGTGTCCCGGACATTTGGACCGACCCAAGATTGGATTTTGTCTCTACGCTTGAGGAGCGACTGTTGGGAGCGGCCTGCCTGCACAGTCGCTGCCGTCACATCGCTCTGGTCAGTTCAGCTCCGCCGGGCATCGCATGGCGTCAAATCGCTCGACGATTCAAGAAATCATGGGTCCATTTACCGCTGGGGCGGTTCAGTGATTCAACAATTCAGCAGTTAAGGATGGTTCACGTGCTTAACGGCAAGGAAATTCGCAGTTATGCTGCAAACTTCATCAGACGACATTAAGCACTCGCCCTGCCAAGGGCTCACTCTCACCGATGCCGTGAAAGAATATGGAACTGAAAGATTTATTTCGAAACTTGGTCAAGATGGCCGCGATCGACAAAAAATTCACTCCTGAAGAAATCAGCTTTCTGATCGAGCGAGCAGAAAGCTGGGGAGTGCCCGAAAGAGAACTCGAAAGCGCGGTCGCGGAAATTGCCCAAGGTGATGTCTCGATCGTCATTCCGGAATCGGACGCCGACCGCGAGCACTTGATCAAAGAGTTCATTCGCCTGATGGCGGCCGATGGCGAACTGGCCGAAACAGAAAAACAATTCTGCGCGTTTGCCTCGGCAAAAATGAATCTGACCAGCGAACAGTTCAATGCCATCGTGGATGACTTGACGACGTGAACAAACCGAAGCCGGTAATCGGCTGCCGTTCACGCCTTCCCAAAACCGCCGAACAACCGACTGGCTTGATCGGCAAAGCAACGTTTGAATCATGAGACTCTTCCGCACGTTAAAACTCGGTGCCAAAAGCCTGTTGCTGCATCCGATGCGATCTGCGTTAACGGTGCTGGGAATCTTTATCGGTGTCGCCAGCGTCATCTGGCTGCTGGCAATTGGCGAAGGCATCAGCTTGCAGGCTCAAAAACAGATTGAAGATCTGGGAGCCGAAAACATCATCGTCCGCAGCGTCGAACCGCCCGATCAGGGAGCTGCCAGCTTCCGCGACATTCCCACGTTTGGGATCTCGCGACAGGAGTTTCGCATGATCCAGGAAACGGTCCCGACGATAGCACGAGTGATTCCAATTCGTGAAATGAAGCAGAAATTTGTCTATTCGGGTAACCCGCGAATCCAACCGATCGATGGAAGACTGGTCGGCTGCACTCCCGCATATGCAGAAGTCACTCGGCTGACTGCGGCTCGCGGCCATTTTTTAACCGACAGAGAAGTTCAGGCTCAAATGTCCGTCTGCGTAATCTCGGCCCGATTGGCAGAACGTTTTTTCCCCTCCGAAGACCCAATCGAAAAGCAGATTTATCTGCCCGATAAAAAAGAGTACTTCAACATCGTGGGCGTATTGAAGCATCGCAACGCGACCGCAGCCATCGGTGGCTCGCTCGCATCCCAAGATTTTTCTCGCGACATTTACATCCCCATCACCACCATGCGTCTGCGGATGGGGGACTTGGAGCAACGTCGCAGCGGAGGATCGTTCTCAGCCAAAAAGTTTGAACTGACTCAGATCACGGCTCAAGTCGCCAACGTCGCCGACGTGCCTCGCACAGCATCCCTCGTAGAGGCATCGTTACGAAACGGATTCACCAATCGCGATCGACAGGATATCGCTGTGGTCGTCCCCTACGAATTGCTGGAGCAGGCCAAGGCGACCCGGATCATGTTCATGATGTTCATGGGCCTGATCGCGGCGATCTCATTGATTGTCGGTGGGATCGGTATCATGAACATCATGTTGGCCACCGTCACCGAACGCACACGAGAAATCGGCATCCGTCGTGCCCTAGGCGGCCGGCGCAGCGACATCGTGCAGCAGTTCCTAGTCGAGACGATCTTCCTGTCCGTGATCGGCGGGCTGACCGGCATCATCGGCGGCTTGCTGTGCCCATGGACCGTCGCCGCCAGCCGAAGTTTGCTCAATCGGTTCCTGCCTGATTTCTACGAGCGTCTTCCGGACGTCGCCCGATTGATGCAGCCTCAAATCGTGCCGCTGTCGATCCCGTTGGCGTTTTTCATATCCGTCGTCGTCGGCGTCTTCTTCGGACTCTATCCAGCAATTCGCGCGTCCCAGATGGAGCCGATCGAAGCACTACGTCACGAGTAGTAAAGCCCGAACCCTGAAGCTCGAACAGTGACATTCGATTCTTGGCAACCGGTATGTGAACGCCAACTCGAACGCCCGTTCTTAAGCACTTGCGAAACAATCACCTGCGGATTTGCAAGACGATTAGGCAGTGAAATACATGGGTTTCGAGTACTCAGATCCGTTATTTATTTCTCGGCGAGTGCTAAACCGGTCGGCTGATCGGGCTGGCTAGAATCGTATTGATCTGAGCCTGATTCAACTCGTCATCGCCGCCGCTCGCGGCCAACAGATTGTTCGTATCATCGACGTGCGGCAACCCTAGGTTGTGCCCAATTTCGTGGGCCGCAACATGAGCAATGGTGTCACGCCCGTTAGCAAAACCAACCAGCCGATCTCCGGTCTGCATGGCGATCCCGGCTCCACCAACGAACGCCAGACCGTTGGCCGTAAACTCGCTGACATCGCCAAAACCAGGCACTCGTTCAACGAAGTACATGTCGATCACGTTTCGATTGGAACTTCCCAAGCCAGCCGAATCCCCGCCAGAGACAATACGGTTCAAGTCGCTGCCCGGGCGATTGGTCGAGTTACCGACATTCACAAATGTGTTGTTCCAAGTTTTGGCTGGCAACCATTGAATGTCCACTCGCGCCTGAGCAAAAATTTCGTCAATGTGAGCCTTGATTTCCGCTTCCTGCTGAGCGTTCCCAAAGAACTCAGCCCGATTGCTCCCATCGCTATTGGCCACAATGATCGGTTGAACGGTGACAACTTCCAGAATGTCCGAAGCAGGAGGGGCCGGGTCCACTGGCGTGACAGGAGTGGCCGGAGTAACGGGCGTCACTGGAGTGACAGGAGTCACCGGCGTCCCGCTAGGAGGCGTCCCAGTTGGCGGCGTGCCAGTAGGAGGGGCAGGGCGAGGCGGAGCAAAAATAGTTGCGGGCGTTCGACTGTCGTCGGTGAACTGGAACACTTCGATCGAAAACTCCAGATCAACACCGCCAGTTGCTACACCACGCAAGCCACGGATACGAGTATTCGGCCCCACTCGATCAACGGCATAATTAGAAAACGAACCCGCGTGAAACGATCGATCGTTGCCATTTCCGCCAAGGATTCGGTCATTGCCAAACTCGCCGACCAACGTGTCGTTGCCCGCGTTGCCACCCAACGTATCCGCCCCCGCACCACCGTAGAGTAAATCGTTGCCAGCCTGACCATAGATTTGATCGTCTCCTCCGTTGCCCTGAACCGTGTCGTTTCCGGAACCAGCGAAGACAAGGTCGACGTCATTCCCGCCAAAGATTTGGTCGTTGCCATCATTTCCCACCAGCAAGTTCCGCCCCGAACCTCCGGTAATGACGTCCGTCTCAACCCCGCCATAAATCGTGTCGTCCCCATCGCCTCCGTTCAGTTCATTGAAGCCACGGACGCCAAGAAAAAAATCGTTGCCCGCATTGCCCGAGACTTGATCGTTACCGTTTCCGGCAAGCAGATAGTCGTCTCCTGCGTTTCCGGTAATGATGTCGTTGCCACCGTTTCCAATCAGATGATCGTCATTGGAACCGCCAATCAATCGATCGTTCCCATTCTGACCATAAGCAAAACTGCGAATCGCGGTTTGGTTCTCGAAGTAGTCATCTCCTCCGAGCCCAACGAAAACAACTCGCTGCACTTGTGACGCATCAAACGTACGGCTTCCAAACCGTTCCTGCGTCACCGTGACCGTACCGCCCGCTTGAGACACCACCGCTCGATCGGCTTGTTCCGTCCCACCGATCAAAACTTCCCCGGTTGCCGCATCGAACACGATTCCAGCCAACAGGCAACGCGATTCTTGCTGCTGGTACTCAAGCCCCGAACCGCGACCACTTCGCATCCGCCTGTGTTGCGTTCGCCTTGACCGTAAGATCGGCACCAATTCAGTCGCCCGATCGCCGGCGCTCGAGTGCCGACCTACGCTTTTGGCGAACAACCCATCGACGACACGACTCAACACGGACATGATTCCCGGCATAACAGAACTCCATTGATTTGGCGTGGTAAACCATCAACCAGCGTTACGAAAACATTTTCTCAATGTTCAAATAACGCCACGTTGGAAATGCCGAAGAGATTGCTGACCGGCCAGTAAATCCAAGCGGGCGATCAGACATCGGAAAGAGAAGAAGGCAGGAAGCTTTTGCTTGAGCCTGATTATTAGCTTGTCACCATCACAAAGCAACCTCATTTTCATTCATCTGCGGGTTTTGAGACAGCGACGGTAAAATAGTCAACAAAAGATCAACTCACAGCAACTCAAAAACTGGTCACATTGGACACCCCATAGCGACGCAGCTAAGAACTTAGCACCTGCCCAACATAACTGCCAGACTCGATCTCATTTCGCTCACGTAAAATCCGCGTTGAATCAAGTTCATCCGGCAACGTATTGATCCGTGAGTACTCACACTCTGAACCGTCTCTCGAACACCAAAGACGATGTTTACCAAACGAAGGAAATAAACTGAGGTGATCGACCGAAAAATGAAGCCACATGCAATTCCGTTTCAGTGCCGTCGGGTTCATAGAAATAAAGCGAAAAACTCGTCGAATCATTAACCATCCAAGAAAGCAGCTTCGCCTTGGAATCTTCGTCTATCTCGGTCCTTTCCAAAACGTCGGCAAACTTCAAATATGGAAACTCTTGGCGAGTCTCGACGATCTGCCGAGACTCGCTTCGCAACACAACTAGAGCAAGCGATTCTGCCAACACATCATCCGAGCATTGCCTCGCATTAAGATTGCCATCGCCCCAGAGTGTAATCGATTCAGTCGCCGTCCAAAGCGCCGCTCTCCCCCCTTGGCCGGCAGTCAAATCAAAAAACTGCCCCCAACTTTCCCACATAGGATTACTCAAAACCGACACGTCGATCGGTAAGCGACCGGCAAACCGAATAACGACGGCTGAAACATGTTCACGAGACTTGAGTTGTTTGACTTTGAGCAAGTTGATTTTGCAACTCTCGTCAGCCAGCACCATTCGGTTCATCGTTCCGTTAAAAATAACGTTGAATTCGAGCCGCGACGGCCTTTGGGACAATCGCCTCAAGTCTTCCCCGGTTGCAGATTCTGGGGCACGATTAATAATCGCCCGCTTTTGCTCTAGCTCGTCATACCTGAGTATTGAACGAGCGTTCTTCAATATTGCATGCTGACAACTAATGGACTTCCAGCGTTTCTGCAGCGCCTTTTCTTGAAGCACAGCCTCGGTAGCCAACCCTAAGCTATGATTGGCGATTCCCACCAGAAAAAGCACCACCAATGCCATCGTCATGACTGTCATGATTAAGACATAGCCGCCACGTTCGACTTGGCGTTTTTGGGTCATGCTTCTACCTCAGCAACACGCGAAAGACCCAAGGCAATGGCGGCTCGTCCTGACGCCAGTTCCAGAAAGCAGTTTCGGGTGATCGGTCATCGGGAGCTTGATCACGGTCGGCACTTTGTGTTTCATACAGGCATACCTCGATTCGATTGGGTAGACGAGCGAACATACGCATCTCCGTTTGTTGACGGTGGTAATCCGATGTCCGGAATCGTGCTGACCTCAATCGCTCCATCCGAATGGCGGTAACCCCCTGACAAACCAGCTCGGTTGATGAAACCGTGACGGCATTTTGACGGTGTGTCTCGCGCCGGACGAGCCACGGTGTACCAGCCACTTCCTTGATAAAGTAACGGATATTTGAGGCAGTCAGAGTGGAACTGCCGGTCACCACGTCGCGCCCAGCATAACCAACAAGCTCCAACGAGACCGCACTCACCTTGTACTCTCGGGAATTGCAAATGTCGTGACGGATCCGCTCTTCAAGTCTATTTTTCCAAGCTCGGTCGGGGTACTTTTCAGACAGTGTCTGCCGATATCCAATCAATATCGTGGTTACACCCATTAGGGCCGTCAGCAACGTCGCAGACAGTGCCAAAACGACCAGCATTTCGATCACCGTGAACCCGCACCGCGATGACTCAGTTGCGTCGGAGATCGCTCTGGGATTCGATGACCGTATTCGCAATTGGTTCATTTGGAGGCCTCCGCTATCGCGGCAACGTCAACCGAAACCAATGGAATGCTACCATCATCCTTGTCGAACAATCGTAAGCGTACGATCTGAAAACCGAGTTCCGGTTGCTGTTGGGTGACTGAAGTTTCCCACCTAAACATCGTTCCATGATTGACAACACCGGCCGACCGAGGTGGGACACTGGAAAGACCTGTTTCAAACCAACCAGCCAGCAGGGTCTCCGCAGCGTTGACGGCTTGTGATTTCAAGTAACTGCGGTCCGCCTGCTTCAAATGCTCTTGAAGCGCGCGAAGGCTCGCAACCAACAAAGTTGACACAATAACCATGCTAACAACGACTTCAGTTAGCGTCATACCCTTTGGCAAGCAACTGAAATACATCGGCAACTTCCTCCTCATTTTCTATCATGGACACCTGCCCAGTCTTGCCCGAAACTAACAGCCAACGACTGAAATGAGAACCTGTGTCAGAAACCTGCAGCGACCAGCTATGGGAGGAACCGTCAGGAAAGTAGGAAATACTTAAACGATCAGATTCTTCGGCCCATCGAGAAACATAAACTTTAGAAATTGAAATCCCCTTGGGAAGCCGAACCGCAACTTGGGCACTACCAACGATACGCAGTTCACTCAAACCAAGATCAAGCAACAGAACTTCAGACCGATTTTTGTGGATCGCAGTATACCGCAGTCGTCGATCCATTGATTGGATTGATGAAAGGGCTGCGTCCAACCTTGCTTTCTGAAGCGGTGTACGGAATGACAATGCAACACTCGTCGTCAGAAACGACATCAATGCCAAAACAACGATCAATTCCAACAACGTAAATCCGGCAACCTTCGCTGAGCTGCTCCGTCTGAAAATCGAACTCATTGTGTTCCGGCTTCTGATGAGAGATCCGCATTTTCCGCCTCGCCCCCCGGTTCACCATCCGCGCCAAAACAAACGATCTCAAATGGCGAATTAAGACCCGGGAAGTTGTATTGATAGGGGCCTCCCCACGGGTCTTTGGGAACTTCCTTGCTTTCGAGAAAACCGTAAGGATACTTTGGAGTTGGGGTAACCAGAACTGACAACCCTTCCTCGTTGTTTGGGTACCGATTGTACGTTGCTTGGTAAAGCATGATTGCTGAGCGGATTTTTGCCAAATCCGCGACAGCTGCATCATGTCGACCTGCAGCCAGAAAACCTCGCATGCTAAAAGCTACCATTCCAGCCATCATGGCAATCAACAACAGCACGATCATCATTTCCATCAATGAAAATCCATGACGTGCAACACGTTTACATCTGCGAATATTAAACGACATTTCCAGCCTCCAGAATGGGAAGTATGACCGCCGCCATGATAACACCTACGACAAGAGCTAACATCAAAATTAAAACCGGCTCGATCAACGACGCCAAACGCGCCGAACCGGTTTCGACCTGCCGATCATAGTCCACCGCTAGTCGGTCGAGCATCGCTTCGAGCTGCCCAGATTCCTGACCTACTCGAATAACTTGCACCATGACAGGGGGGAATACCGTCCGGTTTGAAAAAGCAGCCCCCATTTCTCCTCCCGCCCCAACTTCATCCTTGGCTTTCAATAAAGCGTCGCGAAAAATTGGGTTGGAGATCGCACCGGCAGTGATTTCAGCCGCTCGATCGAATACCAATCCACTTTTCAGCAAGGTGGATAGAATCAAAGCAATTTTCGAAAGCGTTTGCTTCCGGGACATTGCACCGATAACCGGCAGCGACATCACAAATGAATGCCACCCCCATTTGCCGCGATCAGTCTGTAACAACAGCAACACGCCCGACAACACAACTACTCCGGCGAGTAGAACCGTCCAACCATAACCGACCAGAAAATCGCTGACGAATTTGACAATCCGAGTTGGCAGCGGCAGTTGTCGGCCCATCGAGACAAGGTTATCCAGCAGGCTGGGAAGTACGACTGTCATCAAAAATGCAGTGACACCGACCATCACCACTGACAAAAACACCGGATAAGCCAACGCAGAAACGACTCTGTCTTTCAATTGCAATGATCTCGTTTTGAAATCGGCTAATTGGGACAATACTTCATCAAGGGTTCCTGTCGCTTCGCCAACTTTTACCATGCTGACAGTGAGGTGATCGAAGGTTGTTGAATGTTCCGCCAATGCATCAGCTAGACTGCTGCCACTTTTGATCTTATCGTGAACCAGATTCAAAATCATTCGAATCGGATCCTTGTGCTGCAACGCCACAGTTTCCAGTGAATGCAGTAAAGTGATTCCCGCACCGAGTAACGTTGAAAGTTCGCTGATGGCGCTGGTCGTTTGCTCGTTGCTGGCAGCCCCCACGCTGCCAACTGAAAATGGCCACCAGCGACGTGCCGATAAACTCCGGTGCGGCACAAGCTCTCTGACCGAGAGGCCCATATTTCTTAAATTCTCTCGTGCTTGACGGGCAGTGTCAGCCGTCACGGTTCCTTCGACAGCAACGCGAGATGTATTCATCGCCTTGTAAGAGAAAACTGCCATCGCTGACTCACACCTCCAAAATCCTCAATCGATATCCTCGTGGTATCCTGCGTCAAAGATCGGTGCGAGCAGTAACCCGAATAACCTCCGCAATCGTCGTGTCCCTCGAACGCATCCTTCGCAAACCATCGCTGCGCAGCAAATGCATTCCTTGTTCGATGGCAAGGTTCCGAATCTCCGTCGCCGAAGCCTTGTTTTGAATTAGCTTGCGAATCGGGTCATTCAAATGAAGCAACTCAAACAAACCTATTCGCCCATCGTACCCTGTTCGTCGACAAGCGTCGCACCCAGCGCCAACAGCCAGTTGTGGAAACTCATCGGAGCTAATTCCCAATCGTTCCAAGTCGCCAGCCCCAGCCGCGGTCAACTTCACACAGTGCTTGCAAATCCTACGAACCAGTCGCTGAGCCAAGACTCCCGCAAGCGAACTACCAACCAAATATGGCTCAACGCCCAAGTCCAATAATCGCGTTACCGCGCTGGCGGCATCGTTGGTGTGAAGTGTGGAAAATACTAGGTGCCCGGTTAAGGACGCCTGAATGGACATCATGGCCGTCTCGTGATCGCGAATTTCCCCCACCATGACAATGTCCGGATCTTGTCGCAAAACCGTTCTCAGCCCCTTGGCAAACGTCATACCTTTCTTCTCACTCACTTGCGTCTGACTGACGCCTTCGAGTTGATATTCAATTGGATCTTCCAGCGTCAGGACATTTCGATCCTTGGTGTTAATTTCCTGAAGCGCGGCGTAGAGCGTGGTGCTTTTTCCGCTTCCCGTAGGACCGGTGACCAGAATAAGGCCATGCTCAAGCTCGATCAGTTCGCGCCACCTTCTCAGCACTTCGTCGCCCATCCCGATCTCACCAAGCGAATACAGGCTGGATGTCTTATCAAGTAGCCGAATGACAATCCGCTCGCCAAAGCTGGCCGGTAATGAAGCAATTCGCAAATCGATCAGACGGTCCCCCAATTGCACGGTCGCCCGACCGTCTTGCGGAAGCCGTTTTTCAGCGATATCCATGTGCCCTAGAACTTTGACCCGGCTAAGCACTTCCTCTTGAGACGCTTTAGGAACTTCAAACGTGTCGAACAAGATGCCGTCGATTCGCATCCGCACAACCAACTTGTCTTCGTAAGGTTGCAAGTGAATGTCCGAAACTTTTTGCTGCGCCGCTTCAAACAACAACAAATTCACAAGCTTGATGACAGGCGCCCGGTCAGCGCTATTGAGCAAGTCTTCTCGCTGCAAAGAAGCCAATTCTTGAGCTGCATTTGCCGTCTCGAACGTTTCGATTAACTCCTGCGTCTCGCCTGATCGCTGCTCGTAACCAGAATTGATCGCTGCTGCAATCTGGGATTGCTCAGCAAACAAGGGACGAACCTCCATCCCCAGCAGCCTGCCGATAACATCCGTTTGTGTCCATCCACGCATGTCCGAAACAGCGACGGACAAAAAGTCGCCGTCGCTCGCCAAGCCAACCATGTGGAATGCGCGGGCCAGTCCGATTGGCACCAACTCGACAAACTTCGCCGATGTGGAAACACCACTCAAGCTCGGCCGATACTCGGCGCCAAAACGGCTAGCCAATGATTGGGCAGACGGATTATCCGGCTGGTCTTTGTCGTTCGCCGCAGAGTCAAACTCAATTATAGGATCCTGAATGCTCACTAGTGCTTTGTCACACTCAAATGTTCGGGTTACCAACTACATAAATTCTTACCGCCCAACAGATTGCGTTTTCCCGAATCGAACATTCAATAGTCACAAAGCACTCCCCAACTTGCACCTTATGGCTGAAACACGGATCAGTTTCACGCCTTACCTCATTAACAACGCTTCACTTCGAGGATACTCCGTTTTTGAATTTCTCGCCGCACGGTCAGAAAGGAAACGCAGATTGCTGAACTTGTCGTCTCGCAAAATAATCGGTCGGATAAAGATAAACAATGCCGAGTTCTGATTCGTTCGGGAGCTGCTCTTGGCAAGGTCACGAATGATTGGGATGTCCTCGAGAAACGGAATCGTAGTCACACTGCCCGTATCATCTTGCCGGTTAAGCCCTCCTACAATTACCGTATGACCGTCGGGGATCGTCGCGATGCTTTGAATTGAATTGATCTGCCTCGGAGGAGGAAGAGTGCCGCCGCCCCCGGTCTGAAACGAACTGAACTCAATTGAAAAATCCAATTCCAAATGGTCGCCTTCACTGATATGAGGGATGACGGAAATTTTCGTTCCCGCTTCCTGACTACCACCAAGGCTTGTCGTTGATACCGTGTTGGAGGCATTCACACTTTCAAAAGGTTGGCTCACGACACTTTCGATAACGCCTTCGGCATTTTCGTTGACTAAGATTCTGGGGGAGGCAACGACCCTCGCCCGGCTGTGAGCCGACAATGCACGAACAATCACGTCGGCAATGTCAGGTGATATCAATGCGCCATTAAAACCGGTCAAGCCTCCAGAATCCGAGATTGACAGCAAGCCGTTGTCCAAATTGACATCGGAAAGCCCAAACTGGCTAAACCCAAACACGCGCCGATCCCCCGCCCGGTCCCCGCCAGAAACTTCGATTCCCAAGCTAAATTGGTCACTAGTGTCGATCGTGACAACCTTGGCTTCGATCAAAACTTGGGGGCTTCGACGGTCGATCTTTTCGATCAACTCTTCGTAGACTCGATGGGTCGCTGCATCTGCAATCACCACTAAGCTATTTGAATTTGTATCCGCCGTAACTTGTGCTCTCTCTTGGGAAAATAAATCGCTACTGAAACCTTCATTCAGCCTTAAACTGTCCCCGGTCCGACTGCCTCGATTGCTACGATTTGCGATGGGCAGGTCGAGCGATTGGCTATTCGGATCCCGAGACGGTTCGGCAGGCTCTTGAAAAGAAGCTAACGCGACCGTTTTGTCGACCGGGATACGACCAACGGCCCCCGCATTAACAATGGATTCGTCCATGGTAGAAGCACTCGCTTTTCTGGCCCCCAAGGGAGTTCCTGGGAAACCGTTGCCGCCACTCCTTGAATCAACCGGGATTCCGAAACTCCCCCGTCCAAAATCCCCCCCGCCGTTGCCCAATCCGTTAAAACCACGATCGAACGAGCCTTGATTGAATGGGGCGTTGTTAAAAGGAAAACCCTGAAATTGTGTGTCCCGTCGAGAAGCACCGCGTCTTGACCCCGAATTCCCAAGCACCGGACCGAAGGTCAACCCTTGCAGCGCCCGGATAGTGTCGAGCGCCTCAACGGCAGATATGTTTTTCAACTTATAAAAGCGGACGGGGCTCTTTTCTTTTTGTGTTTCCGTATCCATTTGACGGACCAATTCCCCCACCCGGGCATGTAACTCTGGCGTTCCGGTCACAATCAGGAGATTCGATTCCTCATCGGTAGCTGATTCGTAGTCAAGACTGCTGACACGGCTTTTCACAAGTTTTCTGACCAACGATTCAATCCGAACGGCAGAAACATGTTTTAACCGAAACACTTTGGTTGACTGTCCCAAGGACACATCCAGTTGCTTAGCCAAGTCCAAAGCATCCTGAACCAATTTTTTCTTGCCCACGATCGCCAACTGGTTGGTCCGCTCTACATTGAGCACACTGATCACCCCAGCCTTGGCTGAGTCTACTCCGGTTCTGGCAGTTATCAACTGTTCGACTTTTTGCTTCAGTTCTTCTGACTTGATGTTGATGGCAGTATAAAAACTGTACTCCGATTCTGGCTGGGGCACGTCAACACGCTCCAACAGATTTTTGATTTTCCGAATATCCGTCGTCGATGCAGTCACTGCGATCGCGTTTTGATTTTCGAAAACGCTAGGTTGAGGACTATCGTCACCGATAAAATGCTCAATCAATGATTTAACACTCGTCGGGCGGATGTGTTTCAGTATGAACGTATGGTTGACATATGCTGGCCCTCCAAACGCTGCTTCAACCTGCTCAATACTTTTTCCACCTGCCGCGTAAGACCGAACTTCTTCCTTTTCGACGATCCTACGAAAACCAGGGGCATCATCATTAACAAGCACCATGTCGTGAGCCCGCAGAGCACTCTGCAACAACGCAATCAGTTGATCGGCGTTGATCTTTGAAGGTGCTCGCAACATCACCCGCTTGTTTTCAAGCTTTTTCTTGTCGTAAAGAATGTTAAACCGCAGTTTTTGACTCACCAGATCTGCCAGCACCTCAAGCTCTATCTCGTCGGCAAGCTTCGCTGACAAACCTTTGCCATCGATCGCACTCGTCGTTGGTTCTTGGCAGCAACAACAAGCTTGAAACACCATCGCGAAAATCGCTGGCAGCAATATCCATTTGGACAGCAGGTTGAGTTTCATTTTACTTTTACCTTGAAACTTGACCACAATATCGCACCACCGGCCCTAGGAATATCTCGTTGGTATCGCATCGACAATACATCCCGTCCATTCGACAACCGATCTAATCTACAACTTCTCTACAACTTCTTACGGAATCAGCTCCCGCTTGGCTTCCGGCATTTCAGGAAGCTCAAGTGGACTCAGGATTTTATTAGTGGAGGCCTCGGGTGCCTGTAACCGAGGCTCAATCGGGGTAATCACACTTGTCTGCACACCGGTGTCTTGATCTTGCGGAGGCCCCGCTGCTTCCAGCGGGGCCGAAAAAGAATCAATTGTGCCGCCCCCGGTAATCACCGCATCACCACTCCACAAATGATCCATCAAATGCATCTCAACCGGCCCCGAGACGTAAGGGCTGTCCAAATCACCAAGTTCGAGCTGTTCCGCAGCCCAGTCTTGCCATTCCGGCCGATTTTCGATCAGCCGCAGTTCCTCTAGTTGGTCGCGAACATCCGTCGTTCGATCACCACGCGAAATTCTCGCTCGCACGAGGTTGCCTAGATACTCCGGATTGGTTGGATGCAATTCGTAGGCTTGCGAAAAATAATTGACCGCTTCGTCGAATTTGTCTACCCGCTCATATATCAAACCAATGTTGTTCAGTGGTTCAGGTCGATCGGGCATTTCACAATTGGCCAGCTCGAATTCCCGGGCGGCCAAGTAGTTATCACCATTATCAAAATAGAGCTTCCCCAAATTATTGTGTGCCGGTCCGAAACTTGAGTCAGCGATTAACGCTTGGTGGAAAGCCTTTTCGGCAGCCTGCCAGTTCCCCTCAGCGAACAACTCAACCCCAACACGGTTTTTTCGCCGTGCTAACCGGGGGTGCGGAATCAATGACGCCGAAACATCCTGGTAGTCAGGCTGTCTCCGGCTGGCGCGAAACTCTGCACACCCGCATATCGCCAAGTAGGCGATAAGGCAGATCATTAACAGAATCGGTTTCAAAGGAACGATACCAGTACAGTAATTAATTGCAGAAAAATAGACGGCCCAGCCCAGCGTCGACGGTCGATCAAACCTGCTTTGCCACCGACGCTTTTGGAGGAAATCGCAATTGCTGTCAATGTCAATCCGACGTTCCATAACTCTTGGTCATCTTGATTGGACGCATTCAACGCCTTAAAGCTGATGCGTTCCACCCGAAGCGAGTTTTCTCCCTGCTCTAACGAAACAAGAAGACGTATCACTTGCTCCATACTCACGCCACCAAACTCCATCACGGTTGACTGAATTTCAAAGGAACTGTCCGGCAATTGACGGACGGGCTGGGGCGAAATCAATGTATTCTGTTGATCAGAAATGCCAGCTGCCAGCTTGGCGACCGCTATCTTCTCAGATGTAAAATTAAGCTGGCCCGGAATTTGGCTCGAACCGGCCATATT
This sequence comes from uncultured Pirellulaceae bacterium, assembly GCA_937928215.1. Classification (GTDB taxonomy): domain Bacteria; phylum Planctomycetota; class Planctomycetia; order Pirellulales; family Pirellulaceae; genus Mariniblastus. Next base: position 41,698 of record CALFWL010000023.1, read on the forward strand.
TTTAGAACCGCGAATCTGCCCGGCCAACACTTCGATTTCCTCTGACTCTTGTTGTACCCGCTGTAGCGCCCTGAAGGCTCTACTTTGAGTCTGCGACAACATGATCGCACCAACGGCAAGGCAAACGACCAGTCCCGACGACAATCGCAAGTCAACAGGTCGAGGCCCCTCGGCAGTCGCGACAGCGTGTTTTTCGGTCATTGCTCCTCCCGGTGCTGTTTTTCCGATTTCAGTGACACAACCAGTTTGCCCGCCACCATGACTTTGTCGTTTTGATAACGTGTCGGAAAAGCCGATACCTCGAAACCGGTTAAAACCAACCGCCGCTTTAAATCTTCAGCATCGGCACGATTGGCAAACTGGGCATCGAAGTCAACTGATCCATCGGGCTGAAACTTGATGCGCTGCACGTCGACTGCTTTGCCTGAGGGGATCGAGCTCAACAGCATCCGTAGCGAAGTGACTGGGGAAACATGAGCCTGAGTTGCCTCGGCAAACGCTTGTTTTTCCAAGAGCTGTTTCCTTTCAATTTGTAATCGCATCTTAATCCCTTTAGGGATTGCGGTACCGGGATGCAACTGAGCAAAAGCAGCCTCCTGAGCCTTGCGATAGCCAGAACGCGCCCGATCAAGCCGATGGGTTTGCCAGCCCAACGACACCATCACCAGCAAGATGCCCAACGAAACCAAAGTTAACGAATAATTGATCGCGCTGCGAACATTGGCGAGACGATCGCCGGTCGAAAAAACGCCTCGGTTAAACTCGAGCCAAGCCTTTACTTTGCCATCAAGGATCTGCCGCGACATCACCTTTGTAGCGGACGAGAGCCCCGATGGTGGGTCGGTGGTTTTCAATTCGACGGGGAAACGCAGTCGCTGCACCAACTGATGGGGTCGTGAGAACGTTGTCGTAGCGCAACCGCTCACCGCCCACATTTGACAATTATGCCCCTGGCTCGAACTCTCTTGCTCGTGCAAAATCTCCAATGCTTGGGCCGCGCTATCAAGCGAATCAGGCAAACACAGCCAACGGTACGGTTGACGATCTTTAAGCAAAACCAACTCAGACCGGTTAGGCCCATCGATTAACATCCAAAAATTCTCCGAGGCTGCTTCGAATGGCGACTCTCCCGCCAATGCCTGAGCCGTCAGCATCGAATGTGGGCAAATGGAAGTAATCCGAATGTCCGCAAACCGCAGCGACCTAATCAACTGCACATGTCGAGCAATGGGAACTCCAACGCCAAAAATGCTTTTATCCTGTATGACAAAGTCGGCGATAATCTCCTCTGCTGAAAACGGCAAAAATCGTTCAAATTCGTACCGCAATAAATCTCTGCTTTTCAATGCCGCCACATCCTCCACCGTGTAAGCTGACGGGAAGCAGCTGTTGGCCCCCAAGGCAAGCATCACTGGCTCGCCATGGTACCCGTTCTCCTTGAGCGTCCGGATAATCTGCTCGGCTGCAACTCCCCCGCCGCTCGCACTCTCGTGGTCGGTTTCATCCCCGCCTTGGATGTCGACAATTTCACCGGCGGCTGCTTGGTCGAAACGCTCAATGCTCCAACCGGCAAGCCTCTCAGTAATGATCCAGCAGTCGTTTTTTGCCATCACTTTGGCTTCGGAAGATTCAGTCGGTCGATTGTGCCATCGCTATATTTGACCTCAACATGATCGATATAAATAGCCGTCAAAACCGTGTCTTGATCCCCAATGGATTGCCCGACCCTGCGCAACAAACTCTGCTGCTGCCCCTTGGGGGCGAGGATAGCGAAGGAATCCGACGCTTTGTCAGATTGAAAAAAAATACCACGAAGAACCAGCGTGGCTTTGGGGCGGGCTTTCTTTTTCTTGATGACAGGACTCGGAGGCGTCTTTTTTTTCTTCTTGTTTGCTTGAAGACTGATGTGCCAGATTTTTTCGAAATCTTCGATCGCTGGCCTGATCTGTTTCGTTTGATTCAAGGCAGCGACGCCCCCTAAGGGATTCAAACGAACGTTATGCGTCTTTTTCACTAGTGGAATTGAAAAAAAAATGACCTTTACGGAATAGCACAATGCGGTCACAAAAAACAGTGTCGAAGCGGTGATTAAAATTCGCCGTTGCAGTTGACTGGACAAACGCTTGCTCTCCGTGGGCACGAACCGCATCATCAATGGGTACCTAACGCTACCAAAAACAGTCCCGGTCCGCCAGGACCGCGATGCTCGGCTCTCGACTCATTTATTTGCGGTTACAGGGAAGCGTCATAAGGTGAGCGGCAGATGAGAATTTACCAACCAAAGCCGTCAAGCGACGGGGCTTAACACAATTTCGTGGCATATTCTTACTCGCCTTCCGCCTGAGCGAATTGCGATTTCTAACTTGCGGTTTTGCAGAATCCTATGAGGCAAGGTTACGCGGGCGTGAATTTGCACAACCTAGGCAGGACGTGAAAAATGCGCGAGCTTGAATTCTGTGAAATAGATTGCATTCCACCAATGGTCAAAAAATAAATTTGACTGCGTTGAGATGTTTATTCGTGCCCCGCTTGAGACGTTGCCATGCTGGTTTTTCACTGCTTCAAGATACCTTTCATCAGCTTGCTGATGGTCGTGAATGAAAAAGCGGATGCGCGAAATGGAATATTCTTCTGTGATTTAATTGAAATTACCTTGAAGTGATTTCATTGATTGGTAGATTGACACCGCGCTCAGCGCAACGTGGATTGTTATTGCAATTTCGCTTGAATGATTTCATTTACCTCGTCGGTTTTGTTGGTCGCATGAGATTCAGATATCCTGTTGTTGGCATTTTGATCGCGGCAGTTGCTGTGGTTGTGTTGATGTTTGCTTTCTGGCGTGGCAGTCAGGATCCGGTTGCCGTGGGCAACCGAGATCAACAAGACGGGGTTGCGGTTCAAGGTGGGCAACAAACCGCGGGTGATGGTAGCGGGGTGGTGATCGGTGGCGTGCGGCGAATGCCGACCGATGTAGCCGCTGATGGCGATTCCAAGGATGACGACGGTCAAGACACTGCCGACTCGTTGTCGTACGGCAAGCTTCCGGGGGTTGCCATCGACGCGAATCCTCAGGTGGCCGCTGTCGCGGCAGCCATTAAGGAACAGCGTAACCCGGAACAGGTATCGTCGCTTGTTCGACCTCGGCCTTTCGATCCTGCTGCGTTCCAGGCAGATCCCCAGAAGTATCTTGATACGGTCGAGCCCGGTCGGGTGTTTGCGGTACTGCAGCCGGGGGCTGATGCTCCGGCCATTCGCAGGGTCAGTCGCAGGTACCAGCAGATTAACCAAGGGGAGGTAGTTGCCGTCCAGGTGGCTGCTCCAGTTGGTGCGCCGGTGACGTTCACGTCCTTCGACGCAGGACAGTTTGAGAATCAATTGACCAGCATCACGGTCATCGCGGATGAAGACGGTGTTGCCACGGCGCGCTTTTCGGGCACGTCGGGCACGATCAGCGATGTGAATATTTTGGCGGGCTCCCCGCTGGCTGCGGGGAATGTCAGCTTTGTGGTGGATGTAGCTGTCAGACGGTAGCGCGTTGAGCGGAATGAGCGGAGCGGGAGTGAGTTGGTCGGTTCCGGCGTTGGCGATCTGCCAGGCCCGAACTGGCACTGAGTGCGTTCTTTTCTTTTTTTCCTTTTCTTTGATGGTGATTTTGATGGGCCAATCATCTTTTCGATTTGTGCGGGTGCTGCGACTTGGCGTGTTGCTGTTGATGGTGGGTGCTTTTGGCGGGACCGCTTGGCAAACGGTTGGCGCAGAAGAAGTGCTCTTGTCAAAAGCTGAAACCTCGTTGAATAGAACGCCTGCTGGCAACAGGGTGTGCCAGAATAATTGCCCCGAGGAGTGCGAGGGTTGTGAGAAGTCCTGCCCAGAAGGCTTGAAGGTCGTCACTGATTCGAGCGACAGCAAGTCGGAGGTTGATACCTCGACGCATAATCATCATCATCGCGCGAATGACTACAGTGCTGACAGCGGTTCATCGGGCTGCGGTAGTTGCGGTGGTTCGGCAACGGACAGTTCGGGCGTGTCGGTGTTAACGCTCGAACGGACCCATCGGTTGCGGAATCAAGCGATTCACGGCAGCTTTGGTCCGGGTGTTTTTCTTAATCACGACCGTCAGCTGAGTGTTTATGAGGTTGGCGAGGGTCTGCATGCGGATTTCTTTGACCCCACTCAGCTTGCCAGACGCCGTTTTTACGATGGTCGCGCGGGGGATGCTTCCGATGGAGTTTTTCACGACATCAACAGCGAGTCGGCACTTGAGGCGGTTCTACTGGACGGGCCGGTCGATGCCGATGGTGCCGTCAGCGGAAATCCGACCACAGAACTAGCCGCGGCCAAGTCCGTCCGGATTACCAAATACGATGGTCGCACCTTTCACTATGAATTGATCAACCTGAGTCCCTCTCAGCCGTATGAGACACCCGGCCAAGTCGACGAGGGGTTGGCGTTCGACGGTCAGGATGATTTTGTGGAGATCAAACGCGATCCTTCACTCCAGATCGCTGGCAACGCAACGATCGCGACCTGGGTGAAGCTCGACCGCAAATCGGGCACCGAGCAGAATCTGCTCTTTCATGGTTTCCTCAATGGTACTTCGGCGCAAACGCTCTTGTTTTTAAGAGTGCGCAAGGGGCGTTATCAGATTGGTCACCGGCAAGGCACGGGGGCTCAGCAGGTTGCTTCTTTTAATGTTCCTGCGGCTGATGTGGGGAACTGGGTTCATTTGGCGGCAGTCAATGACGGCTCCAGTTGGAAGCTGTACCGCAATGGCGTGCAGGTTGCGACCCGGTCCACTGGTAATCAGGGTGCTCTGACAGCCGATCGGCCATGGTACTTGGGTTCCAAGCGTGGCACGTCGGGCTTTTTGGACGGTGATTTGGACGATGTGCGGCTTTACAATCGAGCGTTGTCGGCTGCTGAAATTGTCACCTTGGCAGGGGGAACGGCCGTCAGCACGGGTCAAGTAGAACACTGGCCACTCGATGATGGGGCCGCCACCGCGCAGATCAACCAGAACGATGGCGGGTTGGGCGGATTGCCCGACGACCGAGGTGCCCGGATCACTCGCGATTCCGATCGTCGTGGTTATGGAATTCACTACGAATACGTATCGCTGACACCGCAGGAGTTGGCCGAAGCCCCGGATCGTCAGATGCAATGGTCGACGATTACCGATGCTCAAGGTCGCAGCGCTTCGGTGACCTATCACGCTCAACAGCAATCGGGAGGTTGGGTGGTCGAGAGCATTCAATTGCCTAATTCTCAAGCGCTACAGTACAGTTATACCGATGGTCGTTTATCAACGGTCGACCATCCTGACGGCACGCAATCAACGATCAGCGTCGCGGTCAATCCAAACACACAGACAACCAACGTGACTTACGATGATCCGGCTGCCGGTGGGACGGCGCGCCGCACCACCGTTTATCTGACAAACAACTTTGCCCTGCAGGGGGGCGGCACCGAAACGACGTTGTACAACAGTTCGTCGCTGCTGGTGCGGATGCTTGTCAACGGAGACGGAGAGGTCAGCTACTTGAACATCCCCGATCCGGAGGGGGACGAACTGACCTCTTATGTTTACAACGGCGAAGGCAACATGAGCCAGTTGCGGCTTGCCCGCAGCAGCCGGCACCTTGAATCC
>CALFWL010000024.1 GCA_937928215.1 uncultured Pirellulaceae bacterium
CATTGATCACGCACCCGGTCCGCCGGGTCGGACATAGCCTCCTCTCTCCCGAAAATGCAAATAGGAACGGGAGGGGAAGGCTCCGCCCGCACCCCATCGTTGGCTCAAGCGTGTCATTGAAAACGACTTGGGCGGAGCCGCGCCCTCCCGTCGGATCACGAAATGGCTCGGACGGAGCCTGCCACCCGTCATCGCGTCGGGGATCAATCAGCAGCGTTCCAAACCCAAGTACGATCTGGCATTCCCGTAACAGATTCGCTCGATCATCGGGCCGATGATCAAGTCGTCACTTGGGACTTCGCCATTGAGCATGTCGCGTCCGAAAATGTCGCACAGAATCCTGCGAAAGTACTCGTGTCTTGGAAACGACATGAAACTTCGGCTGTCGGTCAGCATTCCGACAAAATGCGACAACAACCCGGTATTGGAAAGCGTGTTGATCTGCATTTCCATTCCTTCTTTCTGGTCGAGATACCACCAGCCGGACCCAAATTGCATCTTGCCGGGCGTCGTGCCATCTTGAAAGTTGCCAAGCATCGTGCTGATCAAATAGTTGTCGGTTGGGTTCAAGTTGTAGACGATCGTCTTGGGCAAACAATTATCCTGATCCAGTCGATCCAGAAACTTTTGCAACGACCTTCCTTGAGAAATATCACCCATCGAATCGCATCCCAGATCGCGACCGACTTCATGGAATAAGCGTGAATTGTTGTTCCGCCAGACTCCCGTGTGAAATTGGTTGGTCCAGCCTTTCTCGTGATCAAGCCGCGCCAGAAACTGCAGCAGAAAAGTTGAATATTGATCGTGCTGTTCCGGAGTCGCAGCATCACCGTCAATCGCCGCGTCAAAAATCTTCGCTGCCACGGACTGCTCACAAAAACTGGCAGGCACGTACTCGCAACCATGATCCGATAGACGAGCTCCCATCGAATGAAAAAAATCATGCCGGTTCTTTAAAGCGAGCAACAAATCGTCAAACTTCTTGATGTTGATGTTGCAAATCGATTCAAGTTTCCTGATCCACCCAACGAACTCTGCCGGACGATGAACAAACTGCGCCCAGTCGGGTCGAAACGCTGGATAAACTGCGGTCGAGCACGATCCGGATTCGGCAACGGATTGATGAAACGCCAGATCGTCGGTCGGATCGTCGGTCGTACACAACGCCGTCACATTGAATTGTTCCAAAATGCCTTGGGTTCGAAGTTCATCCCGCGAGTCGATCTGTTCGTTGCATCGATTCCAGATCGATTCCGCATTCGAGTCGGACAGGAGTTCATCAATATCGAAGAAGCGTTTCAGCTCCAGATGAGTCCAGTGGTAGATCGGGTTTCGCAACGTGTGAGGAACCGTTGCCGCGAACGCCAGAAATTTATCCTTGGGAGTGGCGGTTCCCGTAACCAGCGATTCGTCGATTCCGTTGGCCCGCATGGCTCGCCATTTGTAGTGGTCGTGATCCACCCACATGTCGAACAGGTTGTCAAAACGGCGATTTTCCGCGATGTCCTGCGGCGAAAGATGATTGTGGTAATCAATGATTGGCTGCTTGGCAGCAAATTCATGGTAGAGCCGCTGCGAGTGCTGATTGGTCAGCAGAAAATCGTCGTGGATGAATGACATGGCCCAAGCCGTTTCTCAGTTTTTGAGTTAAGGAAAGGCCTTCACCCGCCTTCCGAATTTCGCAGTTCGCCGCCCGAATTTCGCCTTCCGCACTTAGATGGTCATGCAGGCGTACCCACCGTCGACGATGGTTTCTGTACCTGTCATGAATGAACCCGCATCGCTGGCCAGTAAAAGAGTCGCTCCGATTAACTCCTTCGCTTCGCCAAACCGTTTCATGGGAGTATGCCCCATGATCTGGTCTACTCGTTCGGGCGTCAGCACTTTTTTGTTCTGCTCGGCGGGAAAAAATCCGGGAACCAGCGTGTTGACGCGAATATTCAGCGGAGCCCATTCGCGAGCCAGGTTCGCAGAAAGATTGTGAACGGCTGCCTTCGTGGCCGAATAAGTGAATACTCGTGAAAGAGGAATTACGCCCGACATCGACCCGACGTTAATCATGGAACCGCCCTCGTTTCGCTTGACCAGATAATCTCCAAACACCTGGCACGCGAGAAACACGCCCTTCATGTTGACCTTGAAAATCCAATCAAATTCGTCTTCCGGGATCTCCAGAAATGGCGTTGCGCTATTCGTTCCGGCTCCGTTGACAACGATGTCCACTTTGCCGCTACGGTCGAGCACGTTCTTCAGCAGGCCTTCAAGTTTCTCTTTTTGGTCAACTTCACAGGACTCGAAGTAGGCGGTTCCGCCAGCGGCTTCAATTTTCTCTAGGCGGGCTTTTGCTTTCTCTTCGCTGCGTCCGACCAGCACGACTTCGGCTCCGGCGGCCGCAAGCCCTTCCGCCATCGCGCCACATAGTTCGCCGGTGCCGCCGATCACAACGGCGGTTTTACCGGACAATGAAAAAAGCGAGTTCAAATAGTCAGACATGATATTTTTTGGTGTCGTTGGTGGTTGGAAGGAGTGAGCGAAGGACTTGCCCAATAATAAACTACGGGATTCAATTTCTTCTCATTCACGTGAGCGATGGCGAAACAATCATCTGCGGATTTGCCCGACGATTAGGCGGTGGAATAGGCAGGTTTCGAGTCCTCAAATCCGTCATTTATTTCTTAGCGAGTGCGAAGCTCGGCAATGAGTCAATTTCATCCGGTGACTTATTGTTCGCAAGTCCTGAACATCAGTTCATGATCAGGCAAAAGGTCACACAGCCGACAGTGACATTCGTCACACAGCCGTTTTCAAGTTTGCTGTATCCCATTTGGGTTGTCCGCATTCTTCGGCAATCTCGTTGAACCCGGCGATCTCTGCTTCGCTGAACAGCAAGCCACCGTTTTCGTCACTTCGTGTGGCCGCCGCTGCTTCGAACTTGCCCGGCAGAATCGCGTCGTCGTTGCCGTGGCCGATAATATCTTCGAGGACGGCTTTTACGTTCCCGGCTTGATCACGCCCCTGAGCAAAATTGTTACCGCTCATCGCATCGGGATGAATTACCTGAAAGTAAAACGCTGGCGTATGCTTTTCGTTTTCAACGCTGCCCCATCGTGACCGGAGCGTAGGCAACGATCCGCCAATAAACGCGCCAACGAGCTCGTTGATGACCGACAGGCCGTAACCTTTGTGCTTGCCAAACGTCGTCAATGCGGCAACCTCCGATGGTTCGATCGTGTACTTTCCATCTTTGTCGACGGCCGCGCCTTCGGGCAGCTTGGTGCCTTCTCTTAAGAACTGCTGGACTCGCCCCATGGCGACCACCGATGTCGCCCAGTCAACCACGACGGGAAATCCAACCGCATCGGTGGTTGGGAATCCCCAGCTGTGCGGGTTCGTACCCAAAGTTGGGAACTTTCCACCAAACGGAACGACCTCTGCCAAAGCCGCGGTGCAATTGGTGTACGCGATGTAGCCTTTTTGCGCGGCCTCCATCACGTAGCCGCCGCCCCACAGGTAATGGAACGCGTTGTCAACCGACACCTGTCCGATACCGTACTTGTCTGCCAGTCGCATCGCCTCTTCCATCGCATCGTACGCCGTCGCCTGGCCCAGCTTTTTATTGGCGTTCCAGATCGCGGACGCCTCAAACCGAGTCTCGCGTTTTTCGATCTTCGCATCGGGCACACAGCCTCCCGCAGCCGAGCCAAACAAATGGTCCAGATGCAAGGCCTTCAACGCGTTATGAGTCCGGATCCCGTGCCGACTGGCAAAGGCAGCAAACTTCGCAGCTGCTTTGGCTTCGTCGGAATTGAATTTGCGAGCCACGTAAGCGGCTTCGACCAGATCGTTGTGTTGCTTTTCGGAGACGACGTAAAATTTGTCTGACATGTTGGATCGAATGAGTGATGGATGAAATTGTGGTGAAAAAATCGTACTCAGAGGCGGACGCGCTGCCGTTCGATTAGATCAACGCGTCGGGAATCGAAACTTCATTGACTTGCGCCAGAGGTTTCTCGCCCTTGAGGCAATGGATCAGATTTTGCGTCGCCATCATCGCCTGCCGTTCGACTGACTCATAGGTTCGCGAACCGATGTGAGGAGTGATCACGCAGTTTGGAGCCGTCAACAGCGGATGGTCGGGCGACGGCGGTTCTTCGTCCAACACATCCGTTCCGTAACCACCCACCTGTCCCGATTCGAGTCCGGCGAGCATATCGACCGAATTGACCAGTTCTCCACGGGCACAATTCACGATCACGACGCCTTTTTTCATCTTGGCAATCGTTTCCGATCGGATCAGGTCGCGAGTCTCTTCGGTCAAGTTCGTGTGGAGCGAAATGATATCGCACTTTTCAGAGATTTCGTCAAACGTGTCCGCTTTCGCGACACCATGCTCTTTTGCAAAATCATCCGGCCAGTAGAGATCCAACCCGATCACATTCATGCCAAAAGCTTTGGCTCGAGTGACGACTTCTTTCCCGATGCGCCCCAGCCCGACAACGCCGATCGTCTTCCCCATGATTTCGTGACCGGTCATCCGCGTCCATTTACCTTCACGCGCGTCGTTTGCCTGGGTAAGCAAGTGGCGGAAAACCGACAGCAGCAAACAGAACGTGTGCTCGGAAACGGTGGTGTGATTGACTCCCGGGCAGAAAGTCAGCGGAATCCCCAGTTCAGTACAACTGGCGACATCAATTTTATCGACGCCAATCCCGTACTTGGAAATGATCTTCAGTTTTGGCAGTGACTTGTCCAAAACTGCCCGCGAGATCACATCATCGCCACACAGAAACGCATCGAACTCACCTGCCAATTCCAGCATTTTTTCTTCCGGCAAGGGACCGCGTTCACGATGAACTTCAACGCCGGCACTTTCAAGTAGATCATGATGTGGCCCGGGTGTATCCTGATAAGACGTTGTTGTCAGTAAGACTTTGACCATGTTGGCGGCTTGCGGAATTTGGATTTGGAAACTGGAAAAATTGGAAAGGGACTAATTCTAGTATGAAATGAAATTCGATCGAGTCCCCGTGGCACGCATAATTTCGGCCCCGACACCGGGTGCAACGGTACGGCTACCTGTCGTCGAGGCATTGGAGTGTAATGATTGCGCAAGCTGAACCCTATAACCGTACCTTCCCGCGAAAAACAGCCCCATGAATGTTGCCAGAATCATCTCGGATAAGCGGGACGGGCAGACGCTGTCCAACGAACAACTGGCCTTTCTGATTGACGGCTACACGAACAAGTCAATTCCTGACTACCAGATGGCGGCGTTCGCCATGGCCGTCTACTTCCAAGGCATGACGACGGATGAAACGACGACGCTGACGCAGTGCATGATCGATTCGGGCGAGCGACTCAATTGGCCGGGGCAGAAGCCGTCGGCCGACAAGCATTCGACCGGTGGCATCGGAGACAAGGTCTCTATTTCGCTCGCACCGCTGCTGGCCTGTTGCGATGTCGAAGTCCCCATGATTTCAGGGCGAGGGCTGGGCATCACGGGAGGGACGTTGGACAAACTGGAGTCGATCGAGGGATACCGTTGCGATCTAACATCAGACGAGTTCCGCAGCATCGTCAACTGGAATGGATGCTCCATCGCGGGAGCCAACGCTGGAATTGCTCCGGCTGACAAACGCCTGTACGCGCTTCGCGATGTTACGGGAACGGTGCCGTCCATCCCGCTGATTGTTGCCAGCATCCTGTCCAAGAAAGTTGCCGAGGGGATCGACGCGTTGGTGCTCGACGTGAAGTGGGGCAGTGGAGCGTTTATGAAAACGCTTGATCGAGCACGCGACCTAGCCAAAGAATTGGTCCATGTTGGAAGTCGCCTTGGCGTGAAAACAACCGCCATGATCACCGACATGAATCAACCCCTCGGTCGGATGATCGGAAACGCCGTCGAAATCAATGAGTCCGTCGACATCCTCAAAGGAGAAGGGCCAGCCGACGTGACCGAGCTAACGCTCCAGCTTTGTGGAAAACTGCTGGTTCAAACGGGCGTTGAGTCAAGCATCGCCTCCGCTGTCGCTCGCTTGCAAGAGACCATTGATTCAGGAGCAGCTCTGGAACGCTTGGCCCAGATGGTGAACAGTCATGGAGGAGACCTGAATGCGGGTCGTCACCGCGGACGGGCACACGACGTTTTCTCCAATGAGTCGGGGCACGTGAATCGAATCCACAACGATCGCCTGGGGCTGGCGGTGATTGAAATGGGCGGAGGACGCAAGAAACTGGGGGATCAGCTGGATCACTCGGTCGGCATCGAGTGCCTGGCTCGGTTGGGGGATTCCATCGAATCAAGCCAACCGATCGCTCGTGTGTTCTGCGACAACGATGCCACCGCGGCTTACGCAACAGAGTTGGTTGCCGCCAGTTTTGTGATCGGCCCAGCGACTCAACCGCCGAACCTGATCGCCGAAACAATTGATTGAAGCGAACTTGCGTCAGCCGCCGTGAGAACATCTTCAGTCTTAGCGGACCGGTGAATCTATCAAGCCCGAACGTCCTTCAGCGCTTCGGTCAGATCGACCTTCGAAGCGTCAGCCCATAGATCTTCCAGACTATAAAACGAACGAGTGTCCGCATCAAACAGATGAATGACCACAGTCGCGTAATCCAGCACGATCCACTTGCTTTCGTCGTACCCGTCGATGTTCATTCGTTTATCGTTCAGGTCATCTTCCAGCTTGCGATCAATCTCTTCGCTCATCGCATGAAGCTGTCGTCGACTGGTTCCCGTGGCGATTACGAAGTAGTCGAACACTGCGGTGTGCCGAGTCATGTCCAACACGACAATTTCGGTGCCGCCGTTTTCAGCGGCCGTTCTGGCGGCAGCCAGAGCCAATTCAAGACTCCGTTCAGGCGCTTCACGCCGAGCAGCAGGACCTGAAGATGGGTCGCCCGAAGGCACGTCAGCACTTGGATTTTCCGTCACACAAAACTCTTGGTAGGTGTTCATCGTTCTTCCACATCGATCGGCATTGTATGACGCATGGACGCACTGACCAACCCTCAGGTTCGCCCCGGAATCGTGCGGATGGCTGCTGCGGCAATATCCGCACTGCGGTTATGATAGATTTCGCCCGCATTTCGCTTTCTTTTCGGTCGAAAAAACATGTCTAAACCCGCCGAACTCTCTCCCGAGTTCCCATCATTGGTCCAACAAGCGACCGAAGCTCGTTTGAAAGGGTACGCGCCGTACTCCAACTTTCTGGTCGGGGCCGCTCTGCTGACGATTGACGGCCGGACGTTCACCGGCTGCAATGTCGAAAACGCATCCTACGGTTTGAGCATTTGCGCCGAACGAGCGGCAATCTGCCAAGCGGTTGCACATGGGCACCGCGAATTCCGAGCAATCGTCGTCGCGGCCAGTCCGTTGGCCTCGCCCTGTGGAGCCTGCCGTCAGTTCATCGTCGAATTTGGCCGAGACATCAGCGTGATCGCCTGTGACCCGGAAGACGTGACTCAAGTGAAGCACTGGACCAGCGAGCAATTGCTTCCAGCACGTTTTTCGTTTGAGTAAAGAACGTTATTTGGATCGCCCACAGTCACCTTTCGCTCCGCGAAAGCAGCGTTTTCAAACACAGTCGCCTTTCGCTCCGCGAAAGCAGCGTTTGCGAAAGTAGCGTTTTCAAAAGTCACGTCTAGGCACAGGTTATCTCCGGGGAAGCGTTCTTTCGCGGAGCGAAAGGCGACTACCTTAACGGAAAAAACTAATCAGTCTTCGTATCAAAATTGCCGTCGATGTCGCTTACTGTTTTGTTGCCGACGGGAACCGGAGTTTGTACTTGTGGGATACCGTGCTCGTCAGACTTCAGCGGTGGAAGTTCGTAGGTCCGCTTTTCGTCGACCTGATAAACTTCGTCCATTTCGGTTTCATCGACATCTTTTCGCAGCAACAGGTAAACCGCGGAAGCCAGACACCAAAATAGCGCGTACATGAATGACGCTGCCAACGTCATCAAAACCTGGTTCCAGAATTGAATCACATCCACTGCAACACCAAACGCACCTGAGCGTTCGATGGGATCGCCTGCTGCGTCAACCGTCGCTCCGACACCCTGTAGGTCGGCGATTCGATTTCCGTTAGCCAGGTTGGCTCCCCACGATGTCGCCCACCAACTGAGTTCTGAGATCGCTGTCGCAAGATGCATCACCAACAACCAACAGAATCCTCCGAACACGATCGCGATCAGAATGTAAAACGCGTACTGCACCGGCCGCTGAAACGTATAGGCGTAAGAACGCGTCATTGCATCGAAAGAATTCTGTCCCTCCGCCGCGACGCTGGCAACCATCAAAGGCCACCCGAACAGCAATCCCAGCAGAAGCAATGAGATCGCGGCACCGATCGCAAGCGCGATGAACCACAGGAACGAAACCACGACCGCTCCGAGATCAAACCCCATCAGCAATCCCAGCAAAAAACCGGGGACACACAATGCCGCGACCGCCAACAAGGGGATTCCAATCGCTCCGGCCGTCGTGGTGAATTTGTCCATCGCAAATTCGAACGCGTCGTCCAGCGGAACGGGCTCGTTGCGAGTCAAATGCAGGATGCATGTGCGAGCAATGGCGACACCGATAAACGACCAGACCACAATTGTCCATAGACAGCCAACGAAAAAGTACAAAAACTCTCGGACGGTCAGGTCGGTATCGAACAAGTACTGGAACGGGCGAGCCAGCTGTTCAAATACCAGCCGAGGCCCGCTTAGACGGACTCCGAAAATCGAAATCGCTCGGGGATCTTCTTCGAAAGAAGGGAACAGGCTTCGCCACGGACTGCGATTCACCTGAACGGCCTCCATCACAGCGAGGTCCTCCAAAACGTCTTGGTTGACGAACAACCGCTCGCTCGCAAGCCATCCCATCGGAGTCGCCACGGTGCCCAGCAACGCCAACGCCAAGGCGGTTACACCTGTCGCCACAGGGAGCGTCTTGAAAATAATCGTCCAAGGGCACAAATCCCACCAAGATACTTTCTGGACGACAACAGGTTGCTCATTCATAAATGGCTTATCCTTTTCGCAGCAGCGCGAAACCAATCCGGACTCTCAAAGTTGCAGCGTGTCATTATAGGACGATCCAAACCATCACAGAATAGGTTGGAACGATGAAAACGAGCCCGAATCGATTTCGAGCTCAAACGCGTTCAATTTCTACAACGGTCGGCGGAGGTTCACTGCTATGGCTTCAAAGGTCTGAGTCAGGATCGTAGTCCGGGGCACCTTCGCCTTCATGAGGCAGCCCGTAGGATTCGTTCAGCCACATGCCCAAATCGATCTGCTGACACCGTCGGCTGCAAAATGGCATATGCTTCGATTCGGATCGTTGAAAGGACTGGCCGCAGTACGAACAGGTATGCGTCGTGTCCTTCGGATCAGACTTCGCGGATGATCTGACTGGGCGCCCCAAACTGGGAGACTCCGCCGCTGGACCGTTGCCATTCGATTCGTTTTCATGAAACATTGTTTTAGATCCCAAATTTCTGATCGAGTGCTTGGCGACTCTTTGTGACAATTAAAAGTCGGGCTGGACGAAAACGCAATCCATTAGGCGGCAATACTTGATGGCGGCGTCAAACTCGAATGTTCCGACGTGACCAAGCATCAGACTTCCGTCTTTAGAAATACTTACGTTGATTGAGTCGACAATTGCTACTTACGGCAAAAGCTGGCTCTGGTCTTCAAGTCGGCGGGCCTGTTCGACCAAGCGCTTACCCTCCAACTCGACTGCTTCACTGCCCCAGATCACATTTTGGTACAGCTCGACGATCGAGCGGTAAATCGCCTGCGCCTCGCCCGGACTATCTGAACGAGCCGCCGTTTCCATTGCACTACGAATTTTTTCCACGTCCTTTTTTGCGGAGTTCCTCGCGTCGGTACGAATTTTGGTTTTGAAGCTCTTCGCGTGTGTCAGAACCTTCAGATCCGACTCCGACAATTCGTCCACGCTGGAGTAGAACTTGACGAATGCAGCCATCTGCTGGTTAGCCCGAGCGCTGTTTGTTTCGGCCAGTTCCACGATGGTAAGAAATTTCTGCTCCATCGCAGAAAGCCGCGAGCGTCCTCGAATGTTGACCTGAGCCTGAAGCAAATTGTAAAACTGAATCGCTTTTCCAACGCCTTGCAGCTGAGCAACCTGAACGGAACGAGCTTCGTCAGGATAAATCTTCAGAAACTGTTCGATCGCAGGCAAAACCTCGTTCGGACTTTGCTCTTCGGCTACGATCTGCTGATACAACTGATCGGCCGATGCGGGAACGAGCACTTTGTACAGTCCGAAAACCATCAGGCCCACGACTCCCAGCAAAGCCAGCAGCAGAAAGAGCTTTCCCTGTTGTTTCTCCTCTGGGGGGGCCAACTCGGGTGTTTCTTGTTGACGACGAAGGTGGTCGGTCACCGTGTTGAAAAAGTTGTCGCGCGTATCAAGCGGACGATTCAGCCGAGGCTTGCGTGATCCGACTTCAGATTCGCGGCGGATTCGATCGAGCTCACCACGGGAGTACTCGGCCGTACGTTTTCCGTGGTTTTTGTTTGACTTGGTGATGATCTTGCGTTGCTTGCCGGTGGCGACATCTGTTGGCGAGGCTTTCACGACATCGTCCGAAAGCTCAAAAGAATCGCCCGTCACCGTCGCGTTGGACTGTTCCGCTGTTTTCGCTTCAGCCTGATCCTTCAGATAGGCTTCCAACTCATTAAGGTGCCGCAGCATCGCCAATGTGGTCGGGACTCTGTCCTCCGGTTTCTTGGCCATCAACATCCGAATCAGGTCGTCCACCTCACGCGGAACGTCTGGAACCACCGAACTGACCGATGGAGCAGGAACTCGCATCAGGTTGTTAATGCCTTCCTCGACGGATTTGGAAGCGAAAGGCGGTTTGCCCGACAATAACGTAAACATAACGGCACCGAGGCCATACAAATCGCTGCGAAAAGTCGTGGGCTCGCCCCTGGCCTGCTCAGGACTCATGAAGTCCATCGTGCCGAGCACATTGGTTCCCGTGTTTTGAGAAGAACCGTAGCTTTTGGCGATCCCGAAGTCAGTGATTTTGATGATTCCGGGCAGGTTTCGCTTTTGATCTTTGGCAGTCAGGTTCGCCATCAGCAGGTTTCCCGGCTTCAGGTCCCGGTGGATGATGCCTCGATCATGGGCATGTCGCAGTCCCAAGCAAACGTCCCGAGCAATCACCAGAATCTGCCGCCAGTCAAAGCGGTGATTTTGTCTTTGCATTTGAAAGAGACTGTTTCCTTCAACCAACTCCATCGAGAAAAACAGCATCCCGTCTTCCTGGCCATAGCTGATCAGCTGGACGATGTTCGGATGATTCAGTTTGAGCAACGCTCGAATTTCCGATTCGAATCGACCACGAAAATGGTCGTCGTCCGTGTAGGTGGGAGCCAGCACCTTGACCGCATGGAATTCGCCCGTTTCCTCGTGCTCGCCCCGATAGACGGTTCCCATCCCTCCGCGCCCCAGCACGCCTTTAAACAGATATGGACCTAGCTTTTCAAGCGACATGGAATGGAGAGGCCGAAACTGAAATTGGCGATAAGGGTACGGAAGTTGCGAGTGGGTTAAGCATTCTACGGATTTATCGAGCCAAACCCAAACAGGGGCATCTCCATTTTCTCGCTTTTCTTTAAGGAATCCGTTGTCGATTCGTGATTTCATCACGACAGTTAGCGCAAATCGCGACAAAATAGGCCGGTCGGACCATCCGTCATCAAGCTCATCCTGCACACGTGTCCAAGTGATTCAAGTTGTCCGATAACCATCCAGCTACGTTGTCCATCAAAGCCTTACTGGCTGAATGTCAGTTTGAGCGGACTCGTCGCGGCGGACCTGGCGGGCAGCACCGCAACAAGGTCGAATCCGCCATCGTGGTGACCCATGTTCCGACAAACGTCAGTGGGCAGGCATCCGAGAGACGCAGCCAGCACGCCAATCGAGATATCGCGATCGACCGATTGCGAGTGAATTTGGCGTTGGCCGTCCGCCGTGAAATCAGCGCGGATGCGATTGTTCCCAGCGAACGTTGGCAAACGCGATGTCGCGCCGGTCGCATTGGAGTAAGTGTCCGGCACGAGGATTTCGCGGCTCTACTGGCAGAGGCGTTGGACGTGCTGTCAGCAAACAAATTCAGTCTTCCGACCGCAGCAGAGTTACTGACCGTTTCAAGTTCTCAGCTGATCAAGGTTTTGAAACTGGAGCCCGCTGCCATGCAACAACTGAATGAAAACCGGGAAAAACTGGGGCTCCGGCGGCTCAAGTGACCCCCTGATGGGCTTGAATTTCAGCTTGACCAGCAAGTAACCTAGAAATTTCTGGCCTAGGATCAATATTTTTCAGAATCCGGCGAACCTTCTGCGCTCGACCTGCTCTGTTCCGGGGTGGGAAGGATTTCCACGGTCATCACTACCTTTTTTGTGGTATGATTTGGGTGCTTTCTCGTCTGCTTAACCAGACAAAGCACACGTCATCGGCGATTTTGAGCTTCGAATCTTTCGAAAAAACGTCGATTAAAACAATTGGAGAGCAGGACGGACGCTTTTCACGCTTCGCTGGCGTGCAAGTCCCGACCGTCGGCTCAAAACAACACGGTTCTTTCTTTAGCGTGCCAGGCACGCAGGATGAATGAAATGCGTATTCAAAACACAACAAACTCGATCGCTAACGCTATTTGCCGTTTTTGCGTCAAGGGTATGTCGGTGTCACGCATTTCGTTGGGACTGCAACGCCAATCATGGCACCTTCTCCCGCTTGGCAGGCTCATGCAGCTTTCGTTGCAAGAGTGCTCCAGAGCAAATTCCCATGTGATGGGGATGCTCCGGAATCTGATAGCGGCTGCGGCTCGCATGACGAGCGATATGGACGCAAATCTGGAACGCTGTTTACAGGCGTATCAATTCGCATTCAGTCCATGTGCGGCCCCGGTCAGTCAACCCGCCACGCTTGAGGCTCGCATGGGCAAACCGGCGTCCGGTGGTCCAGGCACCAGTTGCAGGAATCCTCGCCAAGTTCGCTGATGCGAACCGCCAAGTTTGAACGCTGATTCTGATCGAGGTCTTGATCAGTCACCGTTTAGGCAGGCAACCACGGCAAAGCTTTCTTGAAACTGGCTCACGGGCGATCCGATCCGAGTCCACGTTGTTGCACATTCGTGCTGACGTTCGAACTCTGATTTCGGTTCACCGCGTCTCAGCTTTTCGTCGCTTCGTAAGGATTTCACACTCCGTCGTAGCGAACCAATCAGGAAGAACCAACGATGAACGCTATTAACACACATTTGACAAACGCGAAATTAACGGGCGACCTCGTACGTGACGCCCAGGCAGGTAACCGCGACGCATTCGGTGAACTGTTCGAGCGATTCCAGCCGACGGTCATGGCGATCGCCATGCGACGATTGCGCGACCACGCTGATGCTCAGGAGTTGTGCCAAGACGTTTTCGTTCAGGCGATGCTGAAAATTGATCAGCTGCGAACCCCGGAAGCTTTTATCGGCTGGTTGCGTCAGATCACCGTGCGGATGGCCATCAATCGAGCTGTCCGACGTGCGCCTCTGATTTCTGTCGAACCGGAAGTTTTTGAAGCAACGTTGGCAGGTGACGGTTGCCCATTGGCACGAGTGGTCGAGCATGAACGAAAGGATCAGCTAAACGCGGGTCTGAATCGCCTTGGCGATATGGATCGAGACACCCTAGTCGCGTTCTATGTTCGCGGTGAAAGCTTGAACGAGATGAGCGATTCGTTCGCTGCTCCTTTGGGCACGATCAAGCGTCGTCTGCACGTCGCTCGTAAGCGTCTGGCCGAAGAGGTCAGCGAGTTGGCCGTGGCGTGAACGCTTAGGTTGGCGCGAGTTGGCTTAAGGTCGCGTGACAACCATTTAAAAAGCAACGGCCAGCGTTTCAAACGGATTCGCTGGCCGTTTTTTTGCATCGACTGGTGACAACTGGCATCAAGGTCTCGAAGTGTTCACTCGCGCCCTAGGCCGCTGCTGCCCGCCGCGCGATGCCGCAGGTCAGCCCTCACAACATTGGCTATCTGATGCAACCTGAATTTTCCTGGCTATGTTGCAACTTGGAAGGTAGAGCGTTCGATTTACAGGTCCGTACAGTTCCGGGATGCCTTGGCGTAAACGTGACTGTTTCAACCTGCCTCCAATACATCCACCTGAAACAACACCCACCTGAAAAACTGTCCCTACCGCAAGTTTGCAAATGGTTCATGACAATCGTGCTTTTCGAGGTGATGCGTGTTTCACAAGACAACTGCTGGAGTATTCAATTACGGCTCGGCTCTAACGTTGGCCGTGTATTTTTTCCTGACGCCGGTCGCTCACGCTGACCTTGCGACCTGTGACTATCAATCACCCAATGACTTCTTGTCGTATGAGGTCGTGACGACAACAACCAGCAACATCCTTGCGGCAAGCTGGTTACCTGCGAACGCAGACACCGACGGATTCATCCCGTTGTCCACGTCGGCACAAGACGCAGCCACGGATGCCGATCAAATCGAAGCGTTGACCGATTGGTTCAGCATTTTGGTCGATTCCAATGACGATGATGCAAATCGGGGTCTGGGTGGTTCGAGCGAATTCACGTTGGGTGAAGCAGGTGTCACGCTGGCCGACATGGAAAGTGACGCCAGTGCCAGTCGGACAAGCCGGTTGACCGCGAGTGTTTCGCGATCGATCGAACTTGCACAAGCACTTGTCGGCTTGGCTCAAGCGACAGAGCTTCCAGAATGGTTCACACTACGATCAGTGCGTCTTGAGAAAACTGAGCTCGACCGTCAAGGTTTTGACTCATTGTCGGATGCCAGCCCCTATCAAATAGCTGCTTATGAAACTGCCTCCAACCCAATAACCGCTCAGGAGATAGCCTCTCCGTCAGTGATGGCAGTTGATGCAAAACTGAACCCGCAAACGAACCGGCGCGTCGCGGCTGCGGATCAATCAGCGAACGATGCGCAAGCGGCTGCCTCTAACGAGGACGCCAATCAACCGGCAGCCGATCTTGCATCGCTTGCGAGCCCCGTTCCAGAGCCATCCGCCTTATCCGTGTTGGTCTTGTTGGCACCGGTATCGCTAGTCCGTTACCGACGGGTCGTCTGATCCACTGAGTTCGACGGAACAATCATCTTTTGTTCAGGACTTCAGTCGTTGGTAAGTAAGTCAATTCACCGTTGCTCGTCAGCAATATTTACTACGAGCGACGGCGCATTGTCGTAATCGCCTGAATTAGGCAGAATCAAGGGACGCGTGATCAGATTCAAGCGTCAACTGTCTTACTTGAGCGGGTTAACATGATTTACTTCGTGATCGTTGCGGCTGCGTTGTGCGTCGCCTACGCGAACGGTTCGAACGACAATTTCAAAGGAGTTGCGACTCTCTTTGGAAGCGGCACAACCAATTACCGCAAGGCATTGCTGTGGGGGACTTGCACGACGATGCTGGGCTCCGTCGCCGCGTTAATGCTGGCTGGAAATTTGATCAAAGCATTTGGCGGAAAAGGGCTGATCGACGATGCCATCGCCGCTCAGCCGCAGTTCGCAGCCTCCGTTGCCATGGCGGCGGGGCTGACCGTGCTGATTGCGTCACGAATGGGCCTGCCGATTTCGACAACTCACAGCTTGATGGGGGCTCTGCTGGGAACGGGCTTGTTCGCGGGTTCGGCGTTGAACCTTGGGAATTTGTGGTCCAAGTTCTTGATTCCTCTGCTGACCAGCCCGGTGATTGCAGTGGCGGTCACCGCATCCATTTACCCGCTGTTGCGTCGGCTGAGGATTCACCTAGGTGTCGACAGTTCCTATTGCGTTTGCGTCGGGCGGGAGACGGTCGAAGTCATCCCAGCCATGACCAAGAACTGCCAATCGGTTGCGCTTGAAAAGGCAGAGAAACTGACAGCGACCATTGGCAAGCAGGCGACCTGTCGCAGCCAATACACGGGTTCGGTGCTGGGATTGAACGCAGCCTCAACACTTGATCGGGCTCACTATCTTTCCTCGGGAATGGTCAGCTTTGCCAGAGGCTTAAATGATACGCCAAAAATTGCCGCCATGCTGTCACTTGCTCCGGTTTTTGGCGTCAGCACTTCGTTGATCCTAGTCGGCATTGTCATCGCGTTGGGTGGATGGATCAGTGCCAGGCGAGTCGCGGAAACGATGAGCAACAAGATCACAACGATGAACCATGGCCAGGGATTCACGGCCAACGTGGTCACCGGCCTGATCGTCATCGGAGCAAGTCGTTTTGGTCTGCCGGTTTCAACGACTCATGTCAGCTGCGGATCGTTGTTCGGGCTTGGTGCGGTGACCGGGGAGGCGAAGCGAGCGACGATCGTCACGATCCTGCTCTCGTGGATTGCGACGCTACCATTGGCCGCAACCCTGGGAGCCTTGATCTACATGATCTTGTCGTTCATCTAACACCCATGGTGTCAAACCGCCGTCAAGCCAATCTTCGCAGCTGGCTCTCGGCCCACGGCCCAAGCTGTTCACGAAAAATTTTTGAATTGTGACGGATGTCAACCGGCAACGCTCGACGGAATAAAAACCGAGCGATTGGCCGAGTCACTTCGTGCGACGATGCAATTTCTTCAAGCTCCTGTTCGAATCGCGTTCGAGCGCTATCGTCGTCAGGCCAACGATCCGAGTTGGGCTCGATCACCACGACTGGCGTTTTCGGCTCGTTTTGATCACTCCCACTGGAAGATTGATTCCCTGAGGACACTCCCACCAACGCGCAGCGGTAGACGCCCGGATGAGCATTGATAATGCCCTCGCAAGGGATCGTGTACATCGGGCCATCGTTGGTGATGACTCGATGATTCTTGCGACCGCAGAACCAGAACCGATTCTGATCGTCCAAGTATCCGACATCCCCCATCCGATGCCAAAACGTGTCGCCGTCGGTGACTTTGTGGTCCGCATTGGCGGATGTTCGCGTTACATAGCGATCAGTGACCGCCGGTCCTCGCACCATCAGCTCGCCAATGGTGCCGACCGGAACTTCTTTGGTTTGGGCAATATCCGTCAAGGGTTGGTCAGAGATTTCGATCACTCGCCACTCGATCCGATCGAACTTTTGCCCCACGCATGTTCCAAAACCAGCACGCGTCTTTGCGGCGGTTTCGTTAAGTACCACCGTCGCCGAATTGCACGCCACCGGTAGCGCTTCGGTGGCTCCGTAGGGAGTGAACGCGTCGCCGTCGTCAGAAATTATGTTTCGAATGCGTTTCAACACATCGGCCGGAACCGGCGCGCCGGCTGACAGCACACGGCGAATGCTCGGCAGCCTAGCATGATTGGCCTCGCACCAGGTCGAAACGGTATTCCACAGCGCAGGCGAGCCGAACGATTGATCGGCGTCGAATTGATTTACCGCGTCGATGATGTTGGGAGGGTAAACGTCGGCGGGCCGAGTCGCATCCATTTGTGGAAAGACGGTCGTCGTTCCCATCGCGGTATTGAACAACGCGAACAGGGGAAAACCTGAAACGTCCGTCGAGCCCGGCGTGATCTGGAAGTAATCGCGAATCTGAGTCGCCTGCTGGATGAAGTTGCGATGCCGATAGAGCACACCCTTGGGCGGGCCGGTGCTGCCGGTCGTGAAGATGATGGCCGCTTCGTCCGCCTGCGTCCCCTCGGTCGGTTGGAACTGACTTGGGTCGAGTTGTTCGAACGAGCGACTGGACACGCAACCGGGCCAGCGTCCCACGACCACGTTTTTCTTGCAGTCCGGGAATTTGCTTCGAAACAACCAGCGTGCGAAATGGGCTCGTTTGATTCCGACGATCCCGTCTGGTTTTGCTTCTGCCAGGCAGCGGATCATATTCTTTCGTCCCATGCCCGGATCGATCAAGATGATGGTCACGCCCGCCTTGAACATTCCGAAGACCATCTTCACGAACTCGATTCCCGGCGGCACCATCAACGCCAGCCGAGTGCCTTTTCTCGCTCCGATCTGGCGGACGCCCAATGCGATTTGATTGCTGGCAGCATTCAATTGAGCAAACGTGATCCGATCGTAAACCAGCGGCCGACTGGCCGAACACCGTTTGGGTTGGCCCGCGCGAGGGGCAGCGACGGCGATCTGGTCTGGGGTTTGAGTCGCGGTTAACGAGAGCGTCAAACCCACGTTGGACAAATGCTCAAAATTCCACGTGGAAAACTCCGTCTGCCAGAAAGCCGTGTTTTGCTCATCAGCAGTCATGGATTTCCTTCGTGATGTCCGCTGCGATCATCCGTTTGGTCGGTAAGCGATCAGGTGTTGGGGCTACCATGAGGGTTTCGATTGCCGTAAATTGGGCGCTGGAAAGTGCGAGTTCTCAAATCACCGTAAATATTTTTTGCCGATCGTGTCCGCTTGGATCAGACAACTGCGTTGCAGACAGCCAGACGCCAACGTTGGTCTCCCGTGGGCTCTGCAGACCGTCTGGCGTTATTCTCCATCGTTTTGACACTCGAATTCGGCCAAGGCAGTAGAAGTATATGGAAATCGACAGCTATCAGCAGTGCCCCTGCCAATCGGGCAAGAAAATCAAATTCTGCTGTGGGAAGGATCTGGTCAGCGACCTGAATTCGGTTCTCTCAAAGGAGCGGGCGGGGCAATCCATCGCGGCCCTTGAGCAACTGGAGCGGACCATCGCCAAAGTTGGTCCGCGCGAGTGTCTGCTGACGATTCAGACGCACATTTTGATCACTCACGGAGAAATCGAAAAGGCGAAGGCGTCCAACAAGATGTTGCTCGATAACCATCCGGCTCACATTACGGGGATGCAGCACTCGGCCATGATTGCGTTGGCCGAAGGCAAGACCGAGGAAGCGATCGACAAACTTCAGGACACGATGGACGCGATCACCGGCAACGAGTTGCCGATCTCCCTCGCGACCGCATTTCGCACGCTGGGAGCTAGTTTGTTGAATGATGGCTGGCTGATCGCCGGTCGTGCTCACCTCGTGTTTGCGTCAGATCTGAAGGGGGGGGCAGACGAAGAACTCGAGGGCATGATTTACGATACGTTCGGCTTCAAAGGGTTACCGGTCGTTCTCAAACGAGCATTCGAAATTGCGAAACCTCCCGCCGAAGATGTTCAGTGGCACAAAAAATACGTCAACGTTGGCCGTGCACTTGCTCGCGGCCAGTTTCGCAAAGCGTTGAAATTTCTGGAAAAAATCGATTCGGATTTTCCAGATCAACCGATCGTCGTGGAAGCGATCGCGATCGTGTCTAGTTTCCTGGCCATGGCAGACTCTTTGCCAGCGAAGTTTCGGCGGATCTCAAGCCTGCCCGACTGCCAGCCGTGGGACGCGATCGAAGCTGAATTGCTGGCTCAAGCGGTTGACCTGAACCCCGCCGTTCCGAATCTGCCGGTGCTTCGAATGAGCTTTGTCTTGGGCGACGTGTCCGAGGCGAACGAGTTGGCGGCCTCCAACGACCAACTGGTCGCGCTTCCGCTCGACCCACAAGACCCTTTTGGGGAAGGCCCGGCTCCCAAAAATTCGTACGCCGTTTTGGACAAAGCGTCGGTAAAGTCCCCGGACGAATTGACCATTGAGAATGTGCCGAATGTGTTGGCCGAAATCAAGTTGTATGGAAAACAGACCGACCGTGAAGCTCGCTTGGAGCTGGTTGTCAACGACGATCATTGCAAGAGCGGTTCAGTGACGATGCTGAACGAGATTTTCGGTCCATTGTTGCAGGACGAACCAGCGGAAACGCAGCTGGGGGAAATTTCTGTGTTCGATCGCCTGTTCCGAGTCGACTGGCATCTGCCTCAAGGAACCGGTCGTGAGCAGTTTGACTCGCTGATGGAAAAACATTTCCCGAACATGGCGGAACAATACCAAAAATTGCCGTTCCGCTGCTTGGACGGGAAATCGATCGCCGAAGCGACCAAAACTGACGAATACAAGGTTCGCATCCAGGCATTGCTGGTCCGGTGGCAACATACGCTGGCTAATCGAAAAGGTGCCGAGACTGCGAATAAGAAACTGATCGCCGATGTTGGTGTCGAGCTTCCGGATGCCATCGACCCGAACGAAGGAGATACTTTTATCTTGCCTTCGCCGTTTCAGCTGCAGTTCATTGATCTCTCGAAACTGTCAAACGAAGATCTCTTTGACTTGCATCGTAGCGTGATGGTGCTTCGGATGCCCAACGAGTTACTGCGAACGGTCAATGAGATGCTCGTACGTGACGATTTTGAATTCATGCCTCGTGACTTAATGCTGTCGATTAAGGCTCGCGGGACGTACGACAACGCGGAAGCCTTCGCCTGTCTTGAAGAAGCACGTGCTGAGGCGCGCAAGGCGGACAAACCCGTCGGGCAGATCCTGCTTCAGGAATTTGAGATGCGGCTGGCACGTGGATTGACCGAAAAACTGCCCAGCTTGCTGCACACGCTGCGGACCACACACCTTCATGAGCCCGACGTTGAAACGGAGTTGGCACAAATACTTCATCAGTACGGTTTGATCGATGAAGATCAGATCGTGCGAGGAAAAGCCAACGCAATGGCTGCTGCAACGGCTCCGGGCGCGGTTCCTTCGGTTGCGACTCATTCGGCCGCCGAGCCGACTGCCACATCGGCTGCTGCAGACGAAGAACCGTCCAAGCTTTGGCTACCCGAGTAATCTACGAATCTTCAGTGTTGGAAAAAGCCTTTGCCAAAATACATCGTTCGTTATGGAACCATGCGTACGCTCGGTGTGATGACCGCGCGGAACGATGCGAGCTATCGGCGCTCGATGGAGGTCGTGGTTCGCTCAGACCGGGGGCTGGAAATCGGGCAGGTGTTGTGCGAGGCCGGCGACGACGCGTTGTCTCATCTGGATCAACCCACCGTCGGATCGATCGTTCGCTTGGTGTCGGATGACGACGTTGAGGGGATCGACAAGATTGATTCGGCTCGATCCAAAAAACTGGAAATCTGCCAACGGCATATCGATGCGTTGAACTTAGATATGAAGTTGATCGAAGTCGAACAGCTGTTCGGCGGCGAGCGAATGGTTGTCTACTATCTGTCAGAGGAAAGGGTCGACTTTCGCGAACTGGTCAAAGCCCTAGCGAATGAATTCAGCACTCGTATCGAGATGCGACAGATCGGAGTTCGTGACGAGGCAAAACTGCTGGCCGACTACGGTGACTGCGGCAAACCCGTTTGCTGTAATACTCACCTCAGCACGATGCCTCCCGTGTCGATGAAAATGGCCAAGCTGCAAAAAGCGACGCTCGATCCAACCAAAATCTCCGGACGCTGCGGTCGGCTGAAGTGCTGCCTCCGTTATGAGTACGACAACTACGTCGACACACAGAAACAACTGCCGCGTGTTGGCTCTCGCGTGGTTACCCGTAATGGGACCGTGAAGGTTTTGAATCAGCAGATTCTGGCGGAACAACTGCTGGTGGAGACCGAGGACCATCGTCGGATGGTAATTGACGCCAGCGAGGTCCTTTCAACAATCAAGCCACAGGCAGGAAAGTCAAAATCGACTCGGGCCGACGAGAACAATTCCACGAAAAGGACAAACGGTGCCCTTCGGAAAACTGGATCGTCCTCCAGTGACGTTGTCTCGGGCGACAGCAGCCAGTCGCAGGCCACGGCGTCAGCGGAAAATGGCCAGCAAGAAAACAACCTCCAAAATCGCGAATCGTCGAATGTCGCGCCCAATGGCGGAAAAAACCGTAAGCGACGTTCAAAACGAAATCGAAGACGAAAACAGGGACCGGGGAAAGAGGATTCGTGAGGAACGGGTCTCCGTTGAGACTGTTTTTACGGGTTTCGGGGAAAACCGTAATTGGCTTTGGTCAAGTCTCCGATAAAATGAAGGTTCGAGGTAGAAGGCTCGGTACAGTCGAGCCACTGTGGTCGCTGACGAGGGTAACCTTTGGCGATGCATGATCTCGATCGATTACAATTCCGTAAGCGTGGTATCTGATAATGACGATGACAGACGACTCGTTCACGATCTATCAGCTGGTCAAGCAAGATCCTCGCTATCCGGCAGAGGCCTACCATTTTGTCCGCGAGGCAATGGCGTACGCTTCGGATTTGTTTGAGCTGGGTGGCGATCCGCCTGCGACCTTTGATCTGGAAACTGAAATCATACCGGATGATGATCTGGATTTTGAATCGTCACTTCATCAGGCTCGCCGCGAACGCCACCTTTCCGGGCAGCAGCTTTGCGAAGCAATTCGGCAATATGCCTTGAATCAGTTCGGGTACATGTCAAAAGTGGTTCTCAATAGTTGGGGTGTCGACAAAACCGATTGTTTCGGGGACATCGTTTTCAACATGATCGAAATCGGGTTGATGAAAAAATCGGAACAAGATCGCAAGAGCCACTTCAATGGCGTCTTTGATTTTGATGAGGAATTCGATTCCAAGTTTGACATCTGCCAATCGATCAATCATCGGTCGTGATCGGTAGCCTGTTCTGCCGGACCCATGGTCGCATCTGAAAACCCCTTTTCCGTTCATCGCATCCGGCCGGGTGCGATTCCGTACTTGTTTTCTCACGAAGACAGTGCCACGGATCTCGCTCAGCTTGACCGTCTGATCGACCGCTGGAAGTCGAACGGTTACGTTGGCCAGATTGTTGGTCCTCACGGCTGCGGCAAGACCACTCTAGCGCATTGGATCGCGAAGCGCTCCATTGAAAGTTCTCGATACGATTTCGAAACGGCTTATTCGATGACCGTTCGCAAGAAGTCTGTTTCTCGCTTCAGAGCCACACCGTCATCTTTTGATTGGATCAAGCACTTTGGAGCGAACCGTTTTGAATTCAAGACATCGATGATCGCCGGTGACCGTACTGCCAATTCGTCCGTGCCGAATCTGGCGCGATCGACAGGGGCCATGTTGATCATTGATGGCATTGAACAGCTGAACATGATGGAACGGGTTTTGATGATCCACTCGTTAAGGCGGTGTGGAATCCCGACCTTGCTCACGGTGCACCGCCTGCCGACGGCCTTTCCGTTTGTTACCTCGAAATGGCCGGTACTGATACGGGTTGCCCCCAACCTCAAAGTGTTCACAAAGCTTGTGAGCTTGCTGACCGGAACATCAGACTCGATAACTCAGCTGGAGATCGATGCCAGTTTCAAGTCATTCGATGGCAATTGCCGAGAAGCCTTCATGAGCCTGTACGATGCCTCGGGGCGTGAGAAATTCATTTAAATGAGTGAGTTTTGGCTTCGATTTGTTACATCGAGGCGTTTCGTGCTTGCTTGCCGTTGCGGATCAAGTACAACGAATGATGCGGTTATTCGTCTGAAGTTACCCTGCGACTCGAATTGCGACAGATTCGATCGTTACCCACAGCCTGTCACTCACTTCCTCGCGGTTGCAGCAATCCATGTTCAAATCATCTTGGTCAGCAAAGTTTTTTGCGTTCACAGTTGTCTTCGTGGCGGTAGCACTTCCGGTCCGACAAGCGGTTGTGTTTGGGCAGTCGGCCGACAAGCCGAATATCATTCTAATTAATCTGGACGACGCTAATGCCGAGCTGTTGATCGGTGACGTATTTGAGGCTCGGTATCGAAACATGGCGCGGCTTGCCAACCGTGGCCATCAGTTTGGAAACGCTCATGCCACAACCCCTCTTTGTGGCCCTTCACGCGCTTGCCTGTTGCGAGGTCAATACGCGCACAACACTGGAGTTTTTGTGAACGAACCCAAGGCTGCGATCGGCAACGGCCTGACTGGGGGCATGAAATACTACCAAAATCGCGGTTACTTCCGGAACGATCTGTCCACTTGGATGCAGTCAGCCGGATACCGAACGATGATGGTAGGCAAATTTTTGCATGCCGATTTTGTGGCAGTTGTGCCACCTCACTGGGACGATTTCTACTCTTATCAGGGCGGGAAATACTACGATTACTATCGATTTTCGAATCGGCAACCCGGCGGAAGGTGGGATCAGATCAAGGGTAATCTGTATCGTTCGTTGAGCGAGACACGTGACGTGATGAACCTCTTGCAGACGCATGTCGACAGGGACAACGATCAGCCGTTCTTTCTTTTCCTCAATCCACTGGGGCCTCATCACCCCTCTTCAAATCGAGGCATGGTTGATGTTGCTCGTTACGAGAACCTGTGGAACAACGCCAGAATTCCCTACAAACCCAACTTTGACGAACGAGATTTTTCCGACAAACGTGGTGACCTAGGGACGCTCAGCAGGCTTAACGGGGGAGCGTTGGACTACGTCCAGAACGAGTACCGTGATCGTTTACGAGCCACCATGTCGATCGACGACCAGATCGGCGCGATTGAACGAAAATTGGAACAGCTGAATCTGACCGATAACACCTATATCTTTGTCACGTCGGATAACGGCTTTACGCTCGGTCACCACCGAACGCTGGGGAAAGGATTTCACTACGACCGAGCGTCAAGGATCCCGCTGTTTGTCGCAGGACCGGGGATATCACCCGGTGGCCGATCGGATCACTTGCTGGCTCACATTGATATCACTCCGACGATTGTCGAGCTGGCAGGAGGAAATATTCCCGGCCTGGTCGATGGCAAGTCTTTCGCTCCGTTGCTCAAGAACCCGAATTCCGTCCGCGACGAAGAATGGCGTTCGTCGATTCTGATCGAGAACTGGGAGTCACGCCTGATGTTCGGTCAGGAAGTCTATAGTGCATCGAATACGTTGCGACGTTTCAGCTCCGCTTACACCGAGCACGCCAATGGAGATCGCGAGTACTACAACTTGGAACGCGATCCGAATCAGATCAGAAACAACTATGACTACTTGTCCGATGCGTCTCGTATGAATCTTGCGTTACAGTTGCGGTCGTTGAAGACTCCTGCGAGGAAGCCGAACGTTGGCTACCGAGTCCCATCCAGAAACGGGCAATCATTTTCATCGGGTGTTCAGTTGACCGGGCTGGTCGATGACCCGTTTGCCGTCGGCGCGGTGCGGTTGTCAATTCAGGATCGCGCCACAAGCAAGTATTGGAATGGCAGCCGATGGGTCAACGGCTTTCGTCAGGTTCAGGCGACCTTGGACGACCCGGAAGGCACGATCAGTCATTGGCGATATGCATTTGAACCGTCGGTTGAAGATGTGCCTGAGGATCTGGTTCTTGTCTGGGCGTGGGGTTACGATGACGACGGCAATTGGGGAGCGGCCCGACACCGGTCCTTCCGACTGAACTTCGATGGCCCGCTGTCCGATATCCGGTTGCCTCGCGACAATGCGCAACTGACGGGGCCCGTCACGTTTCAGGGGACCGCTTTTGCGTCCAGCATCGCCAGTTCGGTTCGGTTCGTGCTCCGCCGATCAAGTGATCGAACTTTCTGGAACGGGACCGGCTTTCAGTCGAACTGGACGTTCGTCAGTTTGCCGGTTGACGATCTGGGGGCGTGGAAAACTCAATTGGACCTTCCCGTCGGAGGTTATCATGCGGCTTGTTACGCTGTCGATAGCGAAGGCGTCGTCGAATCGAAGCCTCAGATTGTCTTCTTCACTTCTTTGTAACGCCCCAATGTTTCAAAGACCTCGCGCCTACCGAGGATCAAGGCTTTCGCCCTTTGTTCGTGTCATTCGGTCGGACGTGCAGAGGAATAAGTTGCCCGATGGGAGCGATTTATTCCCGATCTTGCGCGAGCAGATGAAGCTGAATCCGGTAGTTTTTTGTTGAGCCATTCCTTAAACTCAGGCCTCGATTGCCGGAGGTATCTACAAGAACATGGCTAACAACGAATCAACTGAAACCAAGATGTCGAACCGGCGAGTTTGGTTTCCTATTCGCGGACAGGTTGGGACGCTCACGTCCGTGCTGTTGGGAATCGCGTGCGTGTTGGTTGTGCTTTGCCTGTGGTGGTTCGTCACGTCAGGGGAATTGCCCGAAGACCGTATCGTCAGCCCTTTTGCCCTGCCAAGTCCCGCCGAAGCCAAAGCGTCGTTCGAATCGTTGTGGTTCGAAAGAGCGTTGACTCGCAACATTTTTGTGACGCTCAAGCGAGTCGCGGGCGGATTTTTGCTGGCCACGTTGGTCGGCGTGCCCGTAGGAGTACTCGCCGGTTGCTTCCCACCGGTGCGAGCCTTCCTGACTCCGTTGATTTTGTTTGGTCGCAATGTGCCACTGGCCGCATTGATCCCGCTGACGTTATTCCTGTTCGGGATCGGTGAGTCTCAGAAGGTGTTGTTTATTTTTCTGACTTGCGTTGCGTTCATCGTCGCGGACGTTGCGACATCGCTCCAGCGAATCAGTCAGGATTACCTAGACACCGCGTATACGCTCGGATCGAATCGTTGGCAACTGATCACTAAAGTCATGGTACCGCTCGCCATGCCTTCGATTCTAGATTCTCTGCGATTGTTGTTTGGTCTGGCGTTTGGATACATCATGCTGGCGGAAACGATCAAGTCAGCGGACGATGCAGGAGGGATTGGTTACCTGATCGGAGTGTCCCAGCGACGGAATTCGATCGAACTGCGAGCCCACATTTTCTTGATCATTCTGATCATTCCCGTCGTGGCTTTTGTGATCGATCGGTTATTGTTTCTGGCTCAACGCGGGCTGTTCCCTCATAAGTACGGTGGCAACGGATGGCTGTTGCAAATCGTGCGATGGCTCGCGCACCGGTGGGGTGATTGCAAGTCGCTAATACTCAAGCCAACCCCTCCGTTCGATCAGTTGCTGTCAGCTTCTGCCAATGACGCCAATCCACTGGAGGCTTCGTCGGTGCGGCCCCCGCAGCGTGGTGACGGCCCGTCGGAGTGGCGTCCATGAACGAACCGAACAAAAAAACAGACGACCACGCTTCATCCACGAACGAATCGGTTTCGGCATCCGCTGACTCGAATCCGCAGGCTCCCATCGTTTCCACCGAGGACATCGGTGTCGGCACGGTCATCCATCGATCCGATCAACCAGCAGGGCAACACGCCTCTTCCAGCCAGACGCCCAATCCCGGTTCGTCCATCGAAACGGTGTCCGTCGTCGAATTTGACGGCGTCACCAAAACGTATAATGCAGGACAGCCCAACGCCTTTACTGCGATCAAGGATGTCAGTTTTGTGGTTAAGGATGTGCCTGACGCAGGCGAATTTATTGGGATCCTCGGTCCCAGCGGCTGCGGCAAGAGCACGATCCTGAAACTGATTGCTGGCTTGAAGCCGCAACATCCGCCGACGGAGGGATCCGTTAAAGTTCTGGGCCGGGATGTCACTGGCCCGGGGGCTGATCGAGGCATGGTTTTCCAAGATTACACTAGTTTTGATCACCGAACCGTGCTGGACAACATCACTTTCGGGCTCGAATGCCACGGCGTTCGTCGCAAAGTCCGAGAAGAACTGGGCCGTCATTGGATTGAACAGGTTGGCTTGAACGTCACCGAAGATCAGCACAAGTATCCACACGAACTATCTGGAGGCATGAGGCAACGGGTCGCGATTGCTCGCAGTCTGATTCTGCGTCCAAGAGTCATCCTGATGGACGAACCCTTCGGTGCCTTGGACCCTCAGACCCGTCTGAGCATGCAAGATTTGCTGGTCGGGCTGTGGCGAAAAGTCCAGGCCACCGTCTTTTTCGTGACGCACTCAATCGAAGAAGCGGTCTACTTGGGTGATCGCGTGTACGTCCTTTCCAGCAGTCCCGGCACCGTTGCGAGAGAGGTGGAGGTCGAACCGCCCAATCGCCCCGCCGCCGAGATGCAACGCGAGCAAAAATTTCAGGATACGGTATACTATCTTCGAGACCTGATTGCCGCCGAAGAAGCATTGAAGCAGGCCGGAATGTGAAGTGGGGAATGGAATTGAGAATTGAGAATTGAGAATTGAGAATTGGGAATTGGGAAGTAGGAAGTAGGAAGTAGGAAGTAGGAAGTAGGGTTCAGTACTGGGTACTGGGTACTCAAGAGCCAAGCTCCAGCCTCGACACGTCAATCCTTCGATACGTCAACTCCAAACCTGAAGACTTGCACCGTCGCGCGACCGCTATCCAAAAACCGAACTCCCCTTATCCAAAACCCTAACTCCCCTTATCCAAAACCCTAACTCCCCTCACCAAAAACCACCCACCAAACTCCAAAATTCGCCACCATAAACCACCCACCAAAACCAAACTCGAAA
>CALFWL010000025.1 GCA_937928215.1 uncultured Pirellulaceae bacterium
TCACCGGAGTCGCACCGCTTGTGTCGAAGTCCGCGGCATTTCAATCAAGCTTAACTGAAAATGTGTTTTAACATCAGGTTTGCAGCCTGTTTAGTATTAGTTGAACCATCGCGATCCAGACAACAGACCATTGCCTCGCTATCGATCGGCAAGTCTTTCATAATCTTTTCAGAGCGCTCGGTACTTCCCAAGCCACGTTCAGCGCTCATCGTTTGGACGAGACAATGAATGGAGTCCTTCGGCCTAGGCAGAGCGATGAGCAATTTACTACAAAATACGACACCATTTGTTTAAGCAACTCGGGCAACCGAGCTCTTCCAAAGGCTGAGTCGGCCAAGACAATCTTGAACGGCTGCAAGTTCCACTTGATGTTCCCTAGGACAAGATGCGTACCTTCGCAGTCCTATCGATCAGCCGAATGCACGACAAAGCGCTACACAGCTTCGTTCGACTCAGCAGCAACACCGTATCGAAAACCACCATTGACGTTGATAGTTTGCCCGGCAACGAAGGACGCTTCATCTGAAACCAACCACGCAATCGCGTTGGCGACATCGTCCGGTTGCCCCCAACGTTCCATCAGCGATTCTCCTTTCGCACGACGATCCCAATAGTCGGATGTCTGTTCGCCCCATTGAGTCTGAATCCAACCGGGGGCGACACAGTTGACTCGAACCGCCGGAGCCAGCGACTGTGCCAAACTTTTGCTCATCGACATGATCGAGCCCTTGGTCGTTGCGAACAGTTCGCCGCTGTCGCCAGCCATGCCCTGCCATGCTTGGTCCCAACCGATGTTGACAATCGAGTACGATCCGGAGTTCTTCTCTGAACCGGACGACCACTTCTGCTTCATCTTCCGACCGATCAGCCGAGAAAGCTGCAGCGTCGCGGCGACATCGACTTGGACCAAGTATTCAAGCTTCTCCGTCAGCGAGTGATCGGCCCAATCGCCGGTCAGCACATCACCGCCCGCATTGTTGACCCATCCATCGATCTGCCCTTTCCAACCCCATGCGGATTCGACGAAAGAATCAAACGACTCCGCGTGGCTGAAGTCCGCGAACACAGCATGAGTCCGCACGCCGAGAGATTTCAGTTCCTCTTGCAGCGATTGGATCGGTTCGGCGTCGTATCGAGAATGAACGACCACGTCGGCTTCCAGCTCCGCAAGTTTCAACGCGGTCGAACGCCCGATCCCCGAGGAGGAACCGGTAACCATGATCGTTTTGCCAGCGAGTCGCTTCATGTCATCAAGTCCAGATTTCAAGTTCAAGGGTTTGGTTGGGAACGTGATGGAAGAGTCGTCTTGTTCTGCGAGGGCTCGGCATCCGATTCGCGTTTTCCCAGCGGCACGCGAATCATCGCGGCTTCTAATTCACTACGAACCAGTAACCGGTCCCCCGAAAGAGCGATCGTGTTCCAACAAACTCCGTCCACCGTCTCACATTTCCCGAGCTCCTGAAACTTCTCTGGGTTGGCAGCCACAAGATGCAACGTTCCGTACTCGGCATGGACCAACAGCTTGTCACCCACCAGCAGCAACTGGCCGTTACCAAATCGCCCTCGCTTTTTCCAGCATCGTTTGAGTTGCGGGACTTGCGTGCATTCAAGAAAACCATCAGACAAACAGTAAGCATGGCCCTGAAAGATGACTGGGTTTGTCATCTTGGTTTTCAACACCCGAGAGTTGGTGTACACGGTATCCGTCGTCCATTGATCGTCATCGTTGACCACTCGGATCACCTGTCCACCAACGCCATAACCTTTGGACAGCAACAGCAACGAGTCATCGAGTCGTGTGACCTGCGAACAACTTGCATCGCCATCACTATGGCCGGGCCAGCTGTGGCTCCACAGTTCTTGCCCGGTTTTGGGATCGTGCCCCACAGCATGGTCTTCGGTAATCAGACATACCTGAGTTTTACCTGTAACTTCGATCAGCGTTGGCGATCCATAGCTGACGGTTCGCTGCCCGCCTCGCCAGCGTTCGTCACCTGTTTCGCGATCGAATGCGATCATCGTGACGGCGTCTCCGCCAACCGACCCTCCTGCGGGAACGATGACGATGTCTTGGTAGATCAAGGGCGATGTGCTTCTTCCCCAAGTAAGGCTGGAACTCTCTTGAGTGTATTCGAGGCCACGTCCGTTCACGCGCGGGACCTGCTCGATACCGACGAGGTCCGGCACATCGACCGACCAGATCAATTTGCCAGAGGTCGCGTCCAGACAGTCCAAAACTCCAGTACCGCTGACGGCGTATAATTTCCCTTCGACCACCGTCGGCGTCGCACGAGGACCGACTCGCCCCATCGCAGAAAGGTCTTCATGGCGACGGACCGAAGAGTAAACCCAAACTTGCCGGCCACTCTCTATCTGGTAGCAAACCACCAATTCGCGGTCGTCACGCTGTTCCTGTGTGAACGCGTAATTTCCAACGATGGCAAACCCGGACCACCCTTCTCCTACCTCAATGGTCCAAGCAATTTCTGGAGCCTGCGAATCCCAAGAATCCGCAAGCGTAATATTCCTGACCGATCCGTTTCGATCCGGACCAAGGAATTGAGCAAAATCAAACTCGCTCGGTTCCAGCACGACCGGCTCGAAGCCATCAGAAGGCCCCGCGCTCTGCCCTTGGGCATAGTTCTTTTCCACCGAAGTGAATCGTGGCTCAAACCTAGCGATCCCTAGATCGCCGTAAAAAATCGGTTGAAAGAACACCAAGGCAACGACAGGAAGAAGGCCCAACAGACACCAACCTATCAATCTGGATGACCAACGCCACTTGCTGAAAAAGATAATCCAGAGATTCCAGCCGATGATCAGCAACACTACCAAAGCCATCTGCACGGCATTGGCGATTCCCGGATTCAGACCATATGACTCGTTTAGGGCTTCGTAACCAAACTTCAGGCCGATGATCGCGGCAACCGAAACCAGCGAAACCAAAGTCATGATGGTCGGAAAGCGGGATACGCCTACCTGCGCCTTGACCCGCGAGGCGGACTCGGCTTGATGTTCATCCGAGCCACCTTGTGACGAGCGTGATTCCGACATGAGTTGTTCCTGAACGTTGAAATCGTGCCCCAGAGGGACGATGACAGACTAAGCACCGCCAATCGATAAGCTGCCGGACGAACATGATTCAACGCCGATGTTTACGCGAGCGAAATGAAATCAAATCTGAGCGCTATCGTTGGACAAGTGCTAAGCAACACGGTGGATCAGCAATTTATCGCAATCGACGTCAATGAGCCAGCCTCAATGAGTCAACCTCAACTTGACGATGCGACGGATTGGTCGGTCCTGATTCAACGGTCCTGATTCAATCTAGGCAGCAACTCCAGTTCAAAGCCGACGGTTGATTGAATTGAAGCCGAAACCACCTTCCTTGCGGGTCCAACTCGCGAGCAAAACCGGCTACAATGTTGAGTCTTTTGCCACGCAATGGTAATCCAAAAAATGCCTTCCCTGAACGATATTGAATCCAACGTTGATGCTGATCCCGCGTATCCCGACGCACTCTCTGAACAGCTGAATCGCCTGCTGGAGGAGGCTCACACTCACGCCGCGACTGAATTCGAGAAAGGGGCAAGAAAGAATGGTATCACTCCACTGTGGCACTACGTTAAGACATTTTTTCACTCCGGAATTGTACAGCGAGGATTCCTGAAGGGCTCGTGCGGATTGATTAACTGCTCCGTCGCGGCCCAAGATGCCTACAACCGCAGTGCCATGATCTACTGCATGGCGGTGCAGGAAAAATGACGGCGTCCATCAACACAGCAACCAAGCTCGCAACTCTGTCGGTTGTGATGATCGTCAAGGATGAAGCAAGCCGACTGGATGGTTGCCTGCAAAGTGTCAAAACAATCGCGGACGAGATTGTGATCCTGGATGCAGGCAGCACCGATCAGACTCAGCAAGTTGCCGAATCTCACGGCGCGAGGTTTTACTCCAACACGGACTGGCAGGGGTTTGGCCGGCAAAGGCAGATCGCTCAATCGTACGCGACGTGCGACTACGTGCTGATGATGGACGCGGACGAACGCCTTGATGAAACGTTGACTCAATCGATTGCAAATCTTCTGCGACAGCCTGTCGTCCGCGACCACGCCTTCGCAGTGCGTCGACGCAACGTTTACTTCGGGCAGTTTGCGTATAAATTGGGACGCGGCGAACGACTGCATCGACTTTACGCCAGAGACACCTTCGAATTTCATAATCAGTCCGTGCACGAGTCGCTCAATTGTGATCCAAGCCGTTCAAAGGTCTTGAAGGGAACGCTGATTCATCACATTTGCGAAAGCCTGTATCACTTGAAACGGAAGCAGTTGAGGTACGCGTTGGACTGGGCTCAGATGAAATCCCAATCCGGAAAACGCGTCTCCTTACTTGGTGCTCACGCTCGAGCGACGTTTGCATTCTTCCGCGAGTACATTCTTCATGGCAGTATTTTCAGCGGGAGTCTCGGCTTCATCATCGCGTTTGAAACGGGCATCTACACCTTGAACAAGTACATGCTGCTATGGGAAATCAATCGTGATCGGCGAACTTGAGCAATCAAGCTAGCACTGCCGCCAGCAAATGTTGATTTTTGACGCGTTATTCTGACTTTCTGCTGGTGGCAACAGTCCCTCGCTGCCGCTCTCTTCATTGAGAGCCACTGATTACGAGGGACCAATCATGAAACAACCCATCACTGTCGTGATTGCCTGCAAAGAGGCTTCCCCGTCCAGTGCTTCTGGCCTTGCTTCTGGCATCGAACGCGGCCTGTCTTTCGCAGATGAAGTTTTGATCGCGGAACTCGACGCGAACGTGAATGCAAAATCGCCGGCAATCGACGACGAACGAGTGCGTATTGTTCCGCATGAACCGATCCGCAATGACGATTTCCTCAACTGGTCCATTTCGAAAGCGTCCCATCAGTGGGTGCTGTTGCTTGATTCGGATGAGCGACTGAGCTGTCAGCTGGCGGACGAGATCGAGCTGGTTCTCAGTCGAGGAGCCGCTCACGACGCGTACACCATCAGCCGTGAAACGTTTGTCAACGGAACCCGTCTGGAAGCCTTTACCGCGAATCGCTCGCGCAAGATCCGTCTGTTCCGAAAAGATCTGGCATTCTGCACTCAAACCGCTTCAGCGAAAACGATTGAGATTGAATCCGGTCGCATAGGAAAACTGTCAAACAAAATCCGTCGCGACCCCGACTGGCGATTTGAACGAGCGTTGGAGACCATCACTTCCGATGCAGCGAAAAATGCTGACCAGTGGAATACGCTTGGGAGAAAGGCTTCGACGATCAAGCTGCTGATCGCTCCCATGGCTCACTTCGCAATTCAGTACTTCTGGAGAGGATCCATCTTTGACGGTGCTGCTGGAGTTCGTTACTCGTGGCAGGTAGCTTTCCAACACTTCTGTGCTCACGCCTACCTACACGACCTTCAGCGGGAACCAGAAAGCGTTGAAAGTATGGGAGAAATCGACCCGGCGACCGTCGACTTGCTCGACCCCACCTTCCGCCGCGCGGCGTGAGAACTGCTGATTCAGCATTCGCGTTGGCACTTACGATCGTGCGAAAATACAGCGAGCAAACATCCGTTAGTCCGTCATCAGCTTGCGGCCGACGGCGTAGACTTGCTCGACTTCCAGAATCTGATCGTTCGACTCGAACAGCATCTGAATACAGCGACGATGGATCTTCATCTTGAAGCCGCCGACACCGATTGCACCGTAACAGACGGTGCTCTTTCGCTTTTCGCCTCTGTCCATCACCTCCACGCCGTGTAAACCTGCGGGTGGAACCGCATTCAGGTCAACGGCTACCGCCGGAGGTCGCTCGCCTTCCATCCAACCATCGACCAATAGCTCAACTCCTGCCGCAGCTGCGCCGAACACCACATCAGCTCCATCGATCGCGGCAATGGTTTCTTCAGCCGAGCCCGTTTGAAACGGGATCAATTCCGCCTCGCTTGGAATTGATTCGCGCAATTCGTCACACAGCTTGACGGCCTTCTCCTTCGTGCGCGAACAAATACGAATGCGAGGCCGAACGAGCCCTTCGGTGGCGGGGCCTGTCACCAAGTGAACAATTCTCTGGCCCACAGGACCGACGCCGAGCACGGTGATTGTTTTGTCCGCCAAATCAATGCTCTGCTGAGCACAAAGCACGGCTGCCGCCGCCGTGGTGTTACAACCGTTCGGGTCGGACATCAAGGAAACTCGCATCGGACCGAAGAAGCATTTCTTTGCCTCTCGCACCAATGCTTCTGTTCGCTCAACGTTGCTGCCACCAAAAAATAACGCGGTGCTTCTCAAATCCTCGGGACCACGAGTGAACATGGCACCATGAACGAGTCCCTGCACATCGCGTTCCGATACGTTCGGCTGAAGCAGTAGCTGGTCGACTCCTGAATCGACAGCAACGACCGAGTCAAAGACGCTGGCGTGAGCGTCGGGATCAAACTGAATCAGAATTTTTGGTTTGGACATGAGCGAACAAGTAAATGTTTACAAGTGTATGTTTACGGATAAAGGATTCAACGCGCGAGCCTGTGCAGGAACCGATGCCGACCCATTCAACAATCGACGATCCGCGATCAAGTGGGTCACAAACCCCATAAAAAAACCCGCGCGGTTGCACGGGTTTCTCTTGATCGTTTTGCCAACAGACGCTGGCAGAAGCTGATCCTAAAATCCGCGGAACGGGTGAGCGGCTTCTTCTTTGCCAGCGATCATTTCGTCGGCTGAAGGAGAAGACTTCATCGCGTTGGCGATCGCCATCTTGGTGGCTTCGTAGTTGTAATCGTAGATTTTCTTGTCGTCTTCCGCTTCCGGATGAATGAAAACACCACAAACACAAACCAGACTCTCGGCCTGGTCCTTTGGAATCACTCCGTCGGCGACCGAATCTGCAACAGCCTTGGCAACGGCTGCCTGAGCGGGACCGAACATCTGAACCGCTTGCTTCATGCCTTTGATGGTAACTTTGGTGATCATCACCGTGGCAGGTTTGACGGCAAGATTAGGCGTCAGAACAGCCAGCAAGTTGGTGTGGCCTTCGCTTTGAGTCGACAATGCATTTGCGAAAGCAACTCCGACAGGGCCAGACTTATCACCGATCATCAAGTCGATGTGAGCAATTTCATTTCCGTCGCCCGTAAGCGCTTCACCAATGTGCATTGACATAAAAAACTCCTGTAATAAAAAACCAACTGAATCGGAATGTACTCTGAATCGTCCTTGGAACGAAAGAATCCAAACCTGACTTGG